>CAZUSF010000060.1:0-10613 GCA_964623355.1 uncultured Thiobacillus sp.
TCAGAACCGATCACTTGCCGGCCGTCAGCTTCTCGTACTTGACCATCAGTTGATCATGGTCTTCAACGTAGTTCGGGTTCAGCGGAATGCAATCCACCGGACAGACTTCGCGGCACTGCGGCGTATCGAAATGGCCGACACATTCAGTGCACTTGTTCGGATCGATGATGTAAATGTCTTCACCCTGCGAAATGGCATCGTTGGGGCACTCCGGCTCACAGACATCACAGTTGATGCATTCATCGGTAATCATCAAAGCCATGGAAAATTCCTTTTCAGTTCTGTTAAATCAATTTATCAAGCCAATCAGGCAGCGGACTTTTCAGCTGATATTTCCGCGAATTTTTCCGCCAACCGTCCAACTACCAGGGGATGCACAAAAGGCGAAACATCCCCGTGTAAACGCGCAACCTCGCGCACCATGCTGGCGGAAACAAACATATGTTGTTCCGCCGGCGTAAGAAAAACGGTTTCCATTGCCGGGTCCAGCCGCCGATTCATCCCGGCCAACTGAAACTCGTATTCGAAATCCGACAACGCTCGCAATCCGCGCAACACCATATGGGCGCCGACATCGCGCACAAAATTGACCAGCAAGCCGTTAAACGGCACCACCTTTACGCCAGGCAGATCAGCCAGCACGGTACGCGCCAGATCAACCCGTTCGGCAAGACTGAAACAAGGCTGTTTCGGCACATTATCGGCAACCGCGACGATCACCTCATCGAACAGTTTCAAGGCACGTCGAACAATATCCTCATGACCACGTGTCAGTGGATCAAAAGTGCCCGGATAAACAATGACACGGCGAGAACTGCTCGAAAGGGTCAAACCGGCTCCAACAAACAAAAATGCGAAAGACCAGCCCGGCCTTGGCGTAAAACGGAAAACCCTTCTGGAGTGAAGGATGTAGGGGATTCGGCGTAGATTTTACCGCCCGTACGCAATCGTGTCGCCGCGCTTTGAACTGCGGGCAGCAACAAATTCTGATCAAACGGCGGATCAAGAAAAATCACATCGAACATCTCTCCTGCCGCTGACATATAGGCCAGTGCATCGATTTGCAAGATCTCGACGCCACGAGTTTGCAACAGGGCGGCATTATGCTTCAACGCAGCGCGCGCCTTGCTATCCCGCTCCAGCATCACCACCCGCTCTGCACCGCGCGAAGCCGCCTCGAACCCCAAAGCACCGCTACCTGCAAATGCATCCAGACAAACCAGCCCATGCAAGCGCTGGCCAAGCCAATTGAACAGGGTTTCGCGCACCCGATCCGGTGTCGGCCGCAAACCGGTGGCATCCGGAAAATGCAGAATCCGGCTGCGATATTCGCCACCAATAATGCGTACCGAATTGCCTTGCCGTGCCTTATTTGGCACCCAACTCCGCCTTGACGTCAGGTTGGCCGCCGACGATGACCGTCATCAGCGCCTCTGGTTTCACTCGCGACCGGAATGCCTGCAGAATTTCCTCCCGCGTCACCGCCGCGACCTGGGGTGAATAGGTGTCCAGCCAATTCAGTGGCAATCGATAAAAACCGATCATCGCCAGATGATCGAGAATCTTCCGGTTGCTGTCGATGCGCAGCGGGAAACCGCCGATCAGATTGTTCTTCGCCTGCGTCAACTCGGCCTCGCTCGGTCCTTCCGCCAGATAGCGCGCCAACTCTTCGCGCACCGTGCGCACCGCTTCGTCGGTCGCATCACGCCGGGTCTGCAAACCAATCTGAAACGGGCCGAGCTCACGCATCGGCATGAAATAACTGTAAACGCTGTAAGCCAGGCCTTTCTTCTGGCGCACCGAATGGGTCAAGCGAGAATCGAAGCCACCGCCACCCAGAATATAGTTGCCGACCAACAGCGGAAAATAATCCGGGTCTTCCCGCATCAACCCCGGCAAGCCCATGAACAGATGGCTTTGCGTGGCATGGTGCGGCATGATTTTTTCCTGCCCTTGCGCGCTCACCCGCACTGCGGGGATCGGCGGCGGTGCCTCGCCGCGCGGTAAATCCGCCGCCAAACGCTCGGCAATCGCCTCCGCCTCGGTCCGGCTCAGATTGCCCATCATGGCGACTGTCATGTTTCCGGCACGGTAATGCGCCCGGTAAAACGCGGCCAGGTCGTCCTGCACCAAACCACGCACGGACTCGACTTCACCGCCTTCAGACAAACCGTAAGGGTGATCACCGTAAAGCGCGGCCTGAAATGCCTTCTCCCCGATGCTTTCGGGTTTCGTCGCGGCTTCTTCCAGGCTGGCCACCACGCGTGCTTTCTCGCGCTCAAGCACAGCGGCATCGAAACGCGGCTGCGACAGGATCGATACCAGCAGATTGATTGCCTGATTGCGCTCAACTTCACCGCTCAAGCTGCGCAGCGAGAAACCGGCGCGATCCGCATCGAAATGGCCCGACATTACTGCCCCGACATCCGCCAGTTTCTCGGCAATATCGCGCTCGCTGTAAACCCCCGCCCCCAAGCCCATCAAATGCCGGGTCAGGTTGGCCAAACCGGATTTCGCGCGGCTGTCGCGCGCGCTGCCGGCAGCAAAACTGACGCTCAGATCGAGCATCGGCAAATCGTGGTTTTCGACAAACACCACGCGAGCGCCTTGCGATGTTTGCCAATGCTGAATATTCAAGCCGGCCCAGGCGCTGGATGCCGTGACCATGGCCACCACGAATGGCAGCAGATATTTAACGACCATGGCCGCCTCCGATCAGATTACGTTGAAAAACCGGTTTGCCTTCCGGCATCGGCAGCGGGTCCAGCACGGCCACGGTAAGCCGTTCATCGACCAGATATTTCTTCGCCACTTGACCCACCTGTTCCGCCGTCACCGCCTTGAGTTTGGCGAAACGGATATCGCGTGCCTTGTAATCCAGCCCGGCAGTGGTCCACTCGCCGATCTGCATCGCCTGATAGAACAGGGAATCCTGCTGGAAAATCTGGCTGGCCAGCACTTGCGCCTTGACCCGGTTCAACTCGGTATCGCTGACGCCATCCTGGATCAGACGCGCAATCTCGGCCTTCAGCGCGGCTTCGACAACAGCAACGGTTTGACCTTCCACCGGCGAAGCATCGACCGAGAACATACCCGGACCGCGCGCGATCGCGTCATAGCCCGCGCTCGCGTCATTGGCGATTTGCTTGTCGCGCACCAGCGATTGATTCAAGCGCGCGGAAGCATGTCCATCCAGCACGCCAGCCAGAATTTCCAGCGCATACGGCTCCCAGTCATTCGCCGGATCGGCCAGATTGGGCGCCTGCCAGACCAGAGCCACCACCGGCAACTTGGCCGGCGCGCGCACGGTGACCTGCTTCATGCCGATCTGTTCCGGCTCGCGTTGCGGCTTGCGCTCAGGCAAAGCGCGACTCGGAATGGCACCGAAATACTGTTGCGCCCAGCTAAACACCTGTGCCGGATCGACATCGCCGGCGACCACCAGCGTGGCGTTGTTCGGGCTGTACCAGTTTTCATACCAGCGCCGCGCATCGTCCACTTTCATGTTCTTCAGATCGTCCATCCAGCCAATCACCGGATGCCGATAAGGATGCGACTGATACGCCGTGGCCATCAGCGCTTCATATAGCTTGGCCTGCGCGTTGTCCTCGGTGCGCATGCGGCGCTCTTCCATCACGACATTGATTTCTTTCGCGAACTCGTCGGCCGACAACACCAGATTCGCCATCCGGTCGGCTTCCAGTTTCAGTGCCAATTCCAGACGATCTTTCTGCAAGGTCTGAAAATAGGCCGTGTGGTCACGCGAGGTAAACGCATTTTCACGCCCACCCGCCGCCGCGATCCGCTTCGAGAACTCGCCCGCCGGCACGTCCTTGGTGCCCTTGAACATCATGTGCTCCAGCACATGCGCGACACCGGTAGTGCCATAGCTTTCATCCATGCTGCCGGCGCGATACCAGACCTGCGACACCGCTACCGGCGCGCGCCGGTCGGTCTTGACGATCACTTTCAGTCCGTTGGACAAAGTCTGTTCGACAATTTCGGCACGCACCGGAACGGCCGTCGCTAAAAACATCGCGAACATCGCCAACTGCGTGAAAACACGAGAAGAAGATTTCATCTTGGGCGCATGTGTCATAGGGAAAAGGGCTCGCATGATAGAATTTATGGGCTTACAACGCAGCCTCTGACTTCCCCTCCCGTGTTTGGTTTCTTCAAAAAATCTGGCAAACCTGATCCCGTTTCCGACGTGGTCGTGGTTGATGACGCCCCGCCCCCCGCTGATATAGCCCCGGTCGCTGTTCCTGCCCCAGAGCCGGAAGCTTCGCCCAAGCTCTCCTGGGCGCAGCGGCTAAAACAAGGCCTTTCCCGCACGCGTGGCGCCCTGACTGGCCAGATTGCCGGCCTGTTCGGTGTCGGCGCGAAAATCGACGAAGCGCTGTTCGAAGAGCTTGAGACCGTGCTGCTCTCCGCCGACGTCGGCGTCGAAGCGACGCAACATCTGACCGACCGCCTGCGTGCCCGCGTCAAAAAAGACAAGCTGACCGAAGCCGAACAACTCAAATCGGCCTTGAAAAGCGAATTGGCTGAACTGTTGGCGCCGCTGGAAAAACCGCTCGACATCAACACGGCAAAGCCTTTCGTGATCATGCTGGCCGGCATCAACGGCGCCGGCAAAACCACCACCATTGGCAAACTCGCCTGTCGTTTCCAGGCCGAAGGCAAGAGCGTGCTGCTGGCTGCCGGCGATACCTTCCGCGCCGCCGCGCGTGAGCAATTGGCTGAATGGGGCAAACGCAACAACGTCGAAGTCATCGCCTCGACCGGCGGCGATCCCGCGGCCATCATTTTTGATGCGATCCATTCCGCCAAGGCGCGTGGCATCGATATCGTGCTGGCCGACACCGCCGGCCGCCTGCCGACGCAATTGAACCTGATGGACGAGATCCGCAAAATCAAGCGTGTGATCCAGAAAGCCGACAGCACCGCGCCACACGAAATCTTGCTGGTGCTTGACGCCAACATCGGCCAGAACGCCCTCGCCCAGGTCAAGGCGTTCGACGAAGCACTCGGTCTCACCGGCCTGGTAATGACCAAGCTTGATGGCACCGCCAAAGGCGGCGTGATTGCCGCGTTGGCAAAAAAACAGCCAGTTCCGGTTCGCTTCATCGGCATCGGCGAAGGTCTGGAAGACCTGCAACCGTTCCAGGTTGCCGAATTCGTCGATGCATTGTTCGCCTGACCCGGCATGATCGAGCTGTCCGACGTCACCAAGCGCTACCCCGGCGGTCATGAGGCGGTGTCCGGGCTCAACCTGACCATCGATCAGGGCGAACTGGTCTTCCTCACCGGCCATTCCGGCGCCGGAAAAAGCACGCTGCTCAAGCTGATTGCGGCCATCGAACGTCCAACCAGCGGCCATGTCGTGGTCAACGGCCAGAACGTCGGCCGCATGAAGCGCCCTGCCCTGCCTTTCTTCCGGCGCAACATCGGCCTGATCTTCCAGGATCACAAACTGCTCTACGACCGCAGCGTGTTCGACAACGTCCTGCTGCCGCTGCATATCCAGGGCATGACCGGCACCGATGCGGCAAAACGGGTGCGAGCCGCGCTCGACAAAGTCGGGCTGTTGAAGAAAGAAAAAACACGTCCGATCACCCTTTCCGGCGGCGAACAACAGCGTTTGTGCATCGCCCGCGCCATCGTCAGCCGTCCCGCCCTGGTGCTCGCCGACGAGCCCACCGCCAACCTCGACGATGCGTATGCGTGCGACATCATGGATATGTTCCGCGCCTTCAATGAAGTCGGCGTCACGCTGGTGATCTCCACCCACGATCAGGAATTGATCCACCGCTACGGCGGTCGCTCGGTCAACCTGGCTTACGGCAAGCTGGTGACATGAAAGCCTGGCTCACCCACCATCTGCACAGCCTGAAGATCGCCGCCCAGCGATTCCGCGATGCGCCCTTGGCGACGCTGCTGACCATTCTGGTGATCGGCGTCGCCGTCGCCATGCCGAGCGGACTCTACGTTCTATTAAGCAACCTGGACCGGGCCGCCGGTGGCGTAAAACCACAAATCGAACTGACCCTGTTCCTGAAAACGGACGTCCCCGAAAGCGCAAGCAAAGCCCTGGCCGCAGACCTTGCCAAGCAATCGGATATCGCCGGTGTCGTTTTCATCAGCAAAACCGAAGGCATCCGCAAACTCGAAGCCGCCGGTCTGTCTGACATTACCGCCGGTCTGCCGGACAACCCGTTGCCGGATACGCTGGTCCTCACCCCGAAGGAAAACAGCCCCGAAGCGCTCGACGCGCTTTATAACCGTCTAACCAAGCTCGATTCAGTGCAGCAGGTGGTGATGGATGCCGACTGGGTGAAGCGGCTTACCGCGTTGATGGGTCTCGGCAAAAACCTCGTGCTTTTGCTCGCCGCGCTGTTCGGACTCGCGCTGGCAGCGATTACCGCCAATACCATTCGTTTGCAGATTTATGCCCAGCAGGACGAAATCGAAGTTGCCCAATTGATTGGCGCCACCGATCGTTTCATTCGTCGCCCTTTCCTCTATTACGGTGGCATCCAGGGTCTGGTCGGCGGCATCGCCGGCTGGCTGATCCTGCTGCTCGGCGGCGCCTTGATCGAAAGCAGCGTCGCTCAGGTCGCCGCAGCCTACGGCGCGTCGTTCACGCTGAACAGTCTCAGCCTGGCTGAGTTGATTCCGCTACTCGGCCTGAGCACCCTGCTCGGCTGGCTCGGCGCCTACTTCTCGGTGAACCAGGCTTTACGGCAATTCGCCAATTCATAATTCTTGTTCTGACTGCCCTGAATTCAAGACCATATCTGCCCAACCCCACTATTGACGTGCTGACAGTAGTGCGCCTACTCCGTGGCGACATCGCCCTACATCAGCCACAACCATGCCAGATCAGTGTAGAGACGGCAGGTGTCTTTCGTCTCCCTCCTCATGCCGAAAAGTTTGTCAACGAACTCATCGAGCCGTATTTTGATAGTCATCAGTCATTCAGATTGAAAGCAACTGCTTGATTCATTGCGGGTGCGCTCAATTGGGTTGAGCTGTGCTACTGCCAATGATCAAGCGATCTGAAATTCTGAACTTGAACTGAATAGTCACCTCTATGCAAAGTATGCAGCCACCGAGGAAAACGCATGCCAGCCATCATCCAGATAGTCGCCGCCACCGATTTTTCCAGCGAAGCGAACCGTGCCGTTCTGCGAGCGGCGCTCATTGCCAGACAACAGGGCGCGGAACTGCATCTGCTGCATGTGACTGCCCCTTTTGCCCTTTACCCCGGGCAGGATGTCGGCCCGGCCGATAGCGCTGCCATCCCGGCCGCTCTCGGCGAGCAGGCCGAAGCTACCGCGCGGATACTGCGTGAACGCTACGATATCCGAGTGCACGTGGCGCAGCGCATCGGCCGCGCACATAGCCAGATTGCCGACTATGCCGCCAAGGTAAACGCCGGCCTTGTGGTAGTCGGCGCACGTGGCGCGAGTCCGTTGTTGCGCCTGTTGCTTGGCTCGACCGCGTGGCGGCTACTGCGGGTGTGCCAGTGCCCGGTGTTGATCGTACGCAGCGAGCCGGTTGCGCCCTATGGCCGCGTCCTGGCGGCAGTGGATTTCTTTCCGCATAGTCGTGCCGTTGTCGAGTGGGCGCGCCGACTGGCGGCGGACGGACGTGTGCAACTGCTGCACGCGCTGGAACCCCTGGATGAAAGCGGCCTGCGCGCGAAAGGCCTGGACGGCGTGGGGATCAAGCAACAGCGCGAAGAGATGCGCACCATCGCCGAGAACCTGTTGGCGAATCTGGCCGCCGACTTGCAAGGTGAAGAGGAAAGCCAAGTGGAAAGCCATATCGAGTCTGGCTACCCATCATCCCGTATTCTGGAATCCGCCACCAACTGGCACGCGGAGTTGATCGTACTGGGGCGACAAGGGCGCGGCGGGCTGGAAGATTTTCTACTCGGCAGCGTCAGCAAGGACGTCGCGCAGGCAGCAGATTGCGATGTGCTGCTGGTGGGGGTGAACTGAATCCAATGAAGCTCGCCTTTCTCGGTATCGCGCGCGCTGATCCTTGAGCTTGTCGAACGGTTGATGTACAGCGATTTTCCAGCGCACCACAGGGGAGAATCATGAGACTGAACCACGCATTACCCGAACTGGTACTACTCCAGACAGGCGTCTCGGCCATGGCGGCGGAGGACTTTTCCCTCACGGTCTTCGCTAACCAGAGCACGCGCAATCATTGGAAGGATTTTTTCATCTCGCCGGGTTCACTCAATTTCGCCTCCTCCGGCCTGCTGGCGGCGGCGCTGTCGAAACCGCTGGCGCGCTATCGCGGCGGCGACCTGACCGTGGAAATCGAAGGGCAAGTGGTCAAGCACTTGGTGGAAACCCGCGAAGGCAGCCAACCCTGGCTGATCCACTGGTTCATGGAACTGACGCTGGGTCCGCCAGGCAAGGACTGGTTGGCCTCCCTGGGCCTGCATCATGGTTCCACCAGCTTTGGCCTCACGGCCGATAAAGGCGGCCTCGCCCCCCTGGCGATCGGTGTCCGGAAATGCTGCTGACCCTGCTTCTGCGAGAGAGACGCGTATGCAACCGATCTGGCTGAAGGAGGCGGCGCTCAGCGCCTGAATGCGATGCCCCGTTGTGGCGAACCAACCCATGCGCTGACCGCACTGGCCCCGCTCCTGCTGCTGGTCACGTTGTTGACCGCGTTGTTGGCCGGTTGTGCGCCCGCGCGGCATTACGAAGCGACTCTGGTGTTGCGGGACATCGCCGCCGTTGACGGCGACTCGCGCCTGAAGCAGACCACGCCCGCCCCCCTGCGCCAGGCGGTGACCTACACGGTGGACGGACGCGAACGCCAAGCCGACCTTTACCTGCCCGCCGCGCTCGAAGCCTGCGCGGAAAACTGTCCGCGCGCCGCCCTCATCGCCGTACCCGGCGCAGTACCGCTGGCCAGTGACGACCCTCGCTTTACCGCCTTCGCCACCAGCCTGGCGCGCGCCGGCTTCGCGGTGCTGGCGCCGCGGATGCCCGGCTTTCGGCAACTGCGCGTGCGCCCCGCCGACGCGCGCGAGATCGCCGATGCCTTCGCCCATGTGGCGGGCCGCCCGGAACTCGCCCCCGAGGGCCGCGCCGGCCTGTTCGCCTTCAGCTACGCGGTGGGGCCCGCCGTGCTCGCCGCGCTGGAGCCGGATATCCGCGCGCGGGTGCGCTTCCTGGTCGCCCTGGGCGGCTACCACGACCTGCCGCGCACCATGAGTTACTTCACCACCGGCTGGTACAAAAATGAAGACCGCTGGCACTACCTGCAACCGGATGACACCGGCCGCATGGTTTTGGCCTACGCCAGCCTGGACTACCTGCCCGCCGGACGCGACGGCGAACTGTTCGATGCCATGGTGTCGCTGCGCGAGCGCGATCCGGCGGCTGACCTCACCCCGTTCGCTGCGCAACTCAGCCCGGCGGGACAGAATGTCTACGCCCTGGCGATGAATACCGATCCGGCACGTTTTGAGGCATTGTTGGCCGCATTGCCCGAGGCGATGCGCGCCGACCTGGAGCGCCTCGACCTCGCCCGCTACGACCTCGCACCGCTCAAAGCGCGCCTGCTGCTGGTGCATGGCCGCAACGACAACCTCATCCCCTGGCCGGAAAGCCTGTCCCTGGCCGCTGCGGCGCCCGAGGGCCAGGCACGCATGTTCCTCATCCATCGCGTGCTGGGCCATGTCGATCTGAGCTTTTCAGACATGCTGTCCTGGCGTTTCTGGACCCAGGATCTGCCCGACCTGTGGCGCCTGTGGCGGGTGATCGACCTGCTGCTGGCCGAGCGCGAGGCGGCGCCATGAACCGGCTTCCCTTGAGCCCAGGCGCTTGGCTGCTCCTGGCCACGGCGGGCCTGACCGTGCTGGTCTTCCTGCTACCGCCCATCGCCCAGCCACCGGCCTATCACGACTTCGCCGACCAGCGCGCCTGTCTGGGGTTGCTGCCCAACTGCCTCGACACCGCCAGCAACATCCTGTTCGTATTGGCCGGCTTGATCGGCCTGCGTTTCCTGTCCAGCCCGGCAGCGCGGCGCGCCTTCCGTGATGCGCGTGAAGAGCTGCCCTACATCGTGTTCTTCCTCGCCGTCATCCTGATCGGCATCGCCTCGGCGTATTACCACCTGGCCCCGGATCACGCCCGGCTGGGCTGGGATCGGGGCGCGATGGCGCTGGCCTTCATGGCCTGGTTCGCGGCGATCCTGGGCGAGCGCTTGGACGTGACGCTCGCCCGGTGCCTGCTGCCGCTGCTGGTCGCCGCCGGGCTGGCCAGCGTGGCCTGGTGGCTCTGGAGCGAGACCCAGGAGCGGGGCGACCTGCGCCCGTATCTGTTGATGCAGGCGACACCCTTGCTGCTGATTCCGCTGCTGCTGTGGTGCACGGCGCCGCGCTACAGCCGCGCCGGCGACATCCTGGCGATCATCGGCCTGTATGTGTTGGCGCTGCTGCTCGACTACGGCGACCGCGCGGTGTTCTCGGCCAGTCGCGGCGCAATCAGCGGCCATACCCTCAAGCACGCGGTCGCCGCGCTGGCAGCGTATGGCGTGGTACGGCATCTGCGCCTGCGGCGGGCTGTGTGAACGAC
>CAZUSF010000061.1:0-1302 GCA_964623355.1 uncultured Thiobacillus sp.
GGTGCATCCGGGCAAAACCTGGATCCAGGGTTCGAATCCCTGCGTCTCCGCCAGATACATCATAGAAGCCCATGATTCCATGGGCTTTTTTGTTTTTTCATCGTTATCTACTAACAAATCCACTATCAATATTTGATGCAGTAGGCAGGTTGCCGCCTGCCGCTGTTGTCGGCGGCGTAAATCAGTAGAAATGTGGCGGCAGATAACGGCAGGCGTAATCTGCCTGCCAGGCTTCAAGGGCTACGGCAGCAGGGAACACACCCACCGGCTGCAATTCCAGATTGACGCTATATAGTGTTTTGTTCAGTAGCATCTTGTAGCCGTGCGCAGCCATACATTGCGCAAGCCGCCGTCGGTCTGGCGGTAAATGCTCATGCGGCCAGCCTCTCAACCGGCTTGCGTTCCGCCGCACGCTGGTGTGCCTGCCACAAATCACGCTGTGCCTGGAGCTTTAGCCAGTAGCCGGGTGAAGTTCCCAGCGCTTCGGCAAGTCGGATGTCCATATCGGCCGAAATGGCGGCATGCCCGTTAAGAATGCGGGAAAGCATGGGGCGCGAAATGCCGATGTGCTCGGCGAACGCCGTCACGCTCATGTTCAGATCTTCAATCCAACCTTGCAGAAGTTCGCCGGGGTGGGCGGGGTCGTGCATGTCCATGTTTAGCCTCAGTGGTAATCCAGGTAATCCAGTAGTTCTACGTCATCGCCATCAAAACGGAAGATGATTCGCCAGTTTGCCTGCACCGTCAGCGACCAGTGACCAGCCAAGTCCCCGGTGAGTGGATGCAATCGCCATCCGGGTCGACCAAGGTCTTGCGGGCCTGCTGCCACATTCAAGGCGGTCAGCAACTCTCGCAAACGCTTGGCATACATGGGCTGGATGCCCCCTTTGCTGCCTGTACGAAAGTAGTCCTCAAGCCCTTTGTGACGGAACGATAAAATCATAGATCGTTAACCATAGGTTTACAAATATTGTATTGGGGAGCCTTCATCGCATCGCCTTCTACAGGGTTTCTGGCCGATTGCTGAAACCGGGCAATTTGGCGACAGCTGCTTTCAGGATGCTTTCAGGTTGTTGTCCCAGTCTTGCGGATCGGCATGCTCTCTGCATCGGTTTAGCACCGTGGCGCAATTCCCGTCCCACTCTGCCATCAATGCGGCACGTTTGGCGAACTGCGATCCACGCTGATAAGCACGCTCGACAGCATCCGGAAGCTGCTGCGGAAGCCATGCACGGTAATGCCGTCGCCAGAGCACCCCAGCAAAGCGCCTTTTGGCGCTTTTGTTTTTTCAGCGCGGCGGCG
>CAZUSF010000061.1:1312-10450 GCA_964623355.1 uncultured Thiobacillus sp.
GCTGCGGAAGCCATGCACGGTAATGCCGTCGCCGTTTGCATCTACCCAGACCGGCTTGTCACCTTCATTCATGCGCCGTATCACGGCGGTCAGCGACATATCCGACAAGGGCTGGCCTTTAGTGCCGGCGAACACCACGTCATTATCCTTGGACATGGATTCCAGCACGGCCTGTGTCTCCGCCAGAACACCCCAGCAAAGCGCCTTTTGGCGCTTTTGTTTTTTCAGCGCGGCGGCGCTGAACGCGGCGAACTCATTTGCCGCAAAAACGCGGTAATGTGCGCCTGAGCTTCGCCCCTGCCGCCGATGAATCCTTCGCCCGAACCCCCTCTCCAGCGCGTCGTCAAAGTCCGCCGCGACTACAACACCTGGGTCGCCAACGAGACGCTGGAAGACTATGCGTTGCGCTTCACGCCGCGCAGCTACCGCAAATGGTCGGAGAGCCGCGTCGCCAATACCGCGTTCGGCGCGGCGGCTTTTCTGGTGCTGGAAGCGGTGGGGGCGACGCTGCTGGTGCAGTACGGCTTCGTCAACGCGGCCTGGGCGATTCTCGCCACCGGGCTGATCATCTTCCTCGCCGGCCTGCCGGTCAGCATCTACGCGGCGCGTTACGGGCTGGACATGGATTTGCTGACCCGCGGCGCCGGTTTCGGCTATCTCGGTTCCACCCTCACCTCGCTGATCTACGCCTCGTTCACCTTCATCTTCTTCGCGCTGGAGGCGGCGATCATGGCCTACGCGCTGGAACTGGCGTTCGACATTCCGCCGGCCTGGGGCTATCTGATCTGCGCGCTGGTGGTGATTCCGCTGGTCACCCACGGCATCAGTGTGATCAGCCGGGTGCAGACGCTGACCCAGCCGATCTGGCTGATCATGCTGATCACGCCGTATCTGTTCGTGCTCTGGAAGGAACCGGATGCCTTCGCCGGCCTCACCGATTACGCCGGCCAGGCGGCGCACAGCGGTTTCGACATCCAGTTGTTCGGCGCGGCGATGGCCGTTGGCCTGGCACTGATCACGCAGATGGGCGAACAGGTCGACTACCTGCGGTTCATGCCTGAACGCACGCAACAGAATCGCAAGCGCTGGTGGGCCGGCGTGTTGATCGGCGGGCCCGGCTGGGTGATTCCGGGCGTCGTGAAAATGTTCGGCGGCGCGCTACTGGCCTATCTGGCGATCAGCCACGCCGTGCCGCTGGAACGCGCGGTGGACCCCAACCAGATGTATCTGGTGGCCTATGAATATGTCTTCCCGCATTACGGTTGGGCGGTCGCCGCCACCGCGCTGTTTGTGGTGATCTCGCAGCTCAAGATCAATGTCACCAATGCCTACGCCGGCTCGCTGGCCTGGTCCAACTTCTTCGCCCGTCTGACGCACAGTCATCCCGGCCGCGTGGTCTGGATGGTGTTCAACACGTTGATTGCGCTGATGCTGATGGAAATGAACGTGTTCCAGGCCCTGGGCCGGGTGCTCGGCCTGTATTCCAATATCGCCGTGGCCTGGATGATGGCGGTGGTGGCCGATCTGGTGATCAACAAGCCGCTCGGCCTGTCGCCGCCGGGCATCGAGTTCCGCCGCGCTTATCTATATGACATCAACCCGGTTGGCGTCGGCGCCATGGGCATCGCCTCGCTGCTGTCGGTGGCGGCCTATGTCGGGCTGTTCGGCGCGACGCTGCAACCCTGGGCGACCTTCATTGCGCTGGGCGCGGCATTTTTCGCATCGCCGCTGATCGCCTGGCTCACCGGCGGCCGCTATTACCTGGCGCGGCAAAATCCCCCCCAGCCCCCCTTTACAAAGGGGGGAGAAGTTCCCACATCGGTTACCCACACCTGTTGTATCTGCGGCAAGGATTACGAAAGTGAAGATCTGGCGCATTGCCCGGCGTATCAGGATCGCATCTGCTCGCTATGCTGCACGCTCGACGCACGCTGCGACGACCTGTGCAAGCCGCACGCCCGCCTCGGCACGCAGTGGGACGGGTTATTGCAACGCCTGTTGCCTGGCGCGGTGCGGCCCTATCTGGAGGCAGGTCTCGGCCATTATTTATTGCTGATGGCGGGCATTCTGCCGGTACTCGGCTTGTTGATCGGCCTGTTGTATTACCAGGAAGTGCTGGCGTTGCCGGCGGATGACCCGCTGCGTCTGCAAGCCGTGCGCGCCACCTTCGTCAAGATCAGCGCGGCGCTGCTGCTGATCTCCGGCGTCGTTGCCTGGTGGCTGGTGCTGACCCACAAGAGCCGGCAGGTGGCGCAGGAGGAATCCAACCGGCAAACCGAATTGCTGATGCAGGAAATTGAATCACATCGACACACCGATGCGCTGTTGCAGCAAGCCAAGGAAACTGCCGACCAGGCCAACCAGGCCAAGAGCCGCTACATCTCGGCGATCAGCCACGAGTTGCGCACGCCGCTGAACAGCATCCTCGGCTATGCCCAGATCCTCGACGCCGATGCCGGCATTCCCGACCACCGCCGCCAGGCAGTCAGCGTCATCCGACGCAGCGGCGACCATCTGCTGTCGCTGATCGAAGGCACACTGGATATCGCCCGCATCGAAGGCGGCAAGCTGACGCTCGACAAACGGCCGCTGGATTTTCCGGCCTTCGTTCGGGAAATCGTTGCGATGTTCGAGCCGCAGGCGCGCGACAAGGGCATCGCCTTCGACTACCAGCAACTTGGCGAACTTCCCGCCAGCGTGCGCACCGATCCGCGCCGGCTGCGCCAGATATTGATCAATCTGCTCGGCAACGCGGTCAAGTTCACCGCCAGCGGCGGTGTCGTGCTGCGCCTCAAGTACCAGCGCGAAATGGCGCAGTTCGAGATCGAGGACAGCGGCCCCGGCATTCCGCCGGAAGAACTTGAACGCATTTTCGAACCGTTCTCGCGCGGCAGCGCCGCACATGTGGGCGCCACCGGCGGCACCGGCCTCGGCCTGACCATCGCCAAGATGCTGACCGACCTGATGGGCGGCGAGATGAAAGTCGAGAGCCGCCCCGGCCAGGGCAGCCTGTTCCAGGTGCGCCTCTACCTGCCGCAAATCCACAACGTGCAGGCAGCCAGTCCGCGCATTCGCCACGTCGGCTATGTCGGCGTGCGGCAACGCATCCTGATCGTCGACAACGAGGCCACCGACCGTGAGTTTCTGGTCAACCTGCTGGAACCGCTGGGTTTCCAGTTGGCGCAAGCCGCCTCCGGCCAGGAATGCCTGGATCAGATTCCCCGCTTCAAACCGCATTTGATCTGCATGGATCTGGCGATGCCCGGCATGGATGGCTGGGAAACCATCCGCCGCCTACGCGAAGGCGGCCTCAGCGATGCCGAAATCGTCATCATCTCGGCGAATGCGTTCGACCAGGGCAACGACAACGAGGTCGGCATGCATGCAGAAGACTTCATCACCAAGCCGGTGCGCATCGACGACCTGCTGACCTGGATCGGCCAGCGCCTGAAACTGGAATGGGTCAGTGCCGATGTCGCACCGGAACCCGCCAGCGCACCGCCGCCGGTGGAATGGCACACACCGCCGCCCGACGCCTTGCGTGCCCTGCAGGCACAGATCGAACTCGGCTATCCGCGCGGCATCAGCGGCAAACTCGACGACATCGCCATCGATCCGGCGCATCGCGAATTTGTTGAAGTCATGCGGCGGTTGGCAAAACAGTTCCAATTTGATTCCATGCAGGAAATCATCCGCAAAGCGCTTGCCGAACACCCCCATGCCACTTGATCCGCTGAACAGCGATGTCGTGCTGATCGTCGACGACATCCCGGAAAATCTCTCGCTGCTGCACGACGCGCTGGACGAAGCCGGCTACACCGTACTGGTCGCCACCAATGGCGAATCGGCGCTGCAACGCGCCCGCCAGAGCCGGCCCGACGTGATCCTGCTCGACGCCTTGATGCCCGGCATGGACGGCTTCGAAGTCGCGCGCCGGCTGAAGGCCGATTTCGCCACCCAGCACATCCCCATCGTGTTCATGACCGGCCTGATCGAAACTGAACATGTCGTCGCCGCCTTTGCCGCCGGCGGCGCCGATTACGTCACCAAGCCGATCCGGCCACAGGAAGTGCTGGCCCGCATCGCCGCCCACATGCAGAACGCGCGCCAGATGAAACAGGCGCGCACCGCGCTCGACGCCTTCGGCCAGGCCACCATCGCGATGCGCGCTGGAGACGGCCAACTGCTCTGGCAAACGCCGCTGGCACGGCGTCTATTGAGCGACTATTTCAACGTACCCGATGGGTTGACGCCGACGCGCCTGATCGACTGGCTGGTCGAAGCGCAACAAGCCGCACGCGAAAACCGCGAACCACCCCTGCTCGCCAGCCTGCCTGACCGACGCCTGCTGGCCAGCCTGCACGACCCGAGCAAACTCGGTCAGGAGGCGGAAGCTGACGAGAAGGAATGGCTGCTGGTGCTGCGCGAAGAAAACCACCAGGCCGCCATCACCGGCCTGATCGCCAGCTTCCGCCTGACCCAGCGCGAAGCCGAAGTGCTGTTCTGGGTGTGCAAGGGCAAGACCAACAAGGACATCGGCGAAATTCTCAATACCAGCCCGCGCACGGTGAACAAACACCTGGAACACGTGTTCGAGAAACTCGGCGTGGAAACCCGCACTGGGGCGGCGAATCTGGCGTTGAACAAAATCGGGATCGGCGGCGGCGGGGAGTAAGGCTGCCCCAGCAACACTTGGGATTCTCGGGAATGTCTGCAGTAATTTTGTCAGCGGCCACACAAGGCGCCATCGGACAACCCTAAACCGGAACCGTCCGCCGGTGATGGTCGCCCCAATAGCAACATAGAGGCTAAAACAGAAGGCGACACTCACTCACTCGCGGGCATGCCGGTTACGCCGGCGGTGAGCACGAAGCGCATGGCTTCCTCCATGCTCATGTCCAGGGGTTGTACCGCTGCACGCGGCACCAGGACGGCATAGCCGCCGATCATGTAGCTCATGGGCAGATAGACCAGGATGCTGTCATCGTCCCGCAACCCAGCAGGAAGGTGCGCCGGTTCAGCCTGTGTTACAAAACCGATCAAGCGCAGGCCGGAGTCACTCAGCTTCACCGCCACCACCTGCTCGAAATCCTTCTTTCGGATGGGCGAGAAATAATCCATGAAATCGCGGATCGCAACATAGACCGACTTGACCACGGGCAGGCGATAGAAAATGCGCTCACCGCGCAGGAAAAGCCCTTTCACCGGGCGCGTATGCATCAGCACACCAACAACGAACATCACCAGCAAGGCCGCTGCCATGCCCATGCCGGGCAGGTAGACCTTACTTGGGATCAGCCCCCCAAGCACGGTTTCGGTCGACACCGCCAGCCAATACAGCAGGTAGAGCGTGAGGACTACCGGCAACAGCGTAATCAGACCAATGAGGATGTACTTGCCGATGGCTTTGATCATGATGGCCAGACTCCCTGAATAGGCAATGCCGCTTGCGAGGAACACGAAATCAAGCGGGCAATTTTATCTTGCGAATTCCTTCGCAACCGACTTGCTCGCCTCGGTTATCGACATACCTACCATTTAACGCCTGCTAAGGCAAAACAGCTTGCAGAACACATGCCCGGGAAGCCAGGTGGATGCTGGCGCGAGGCCGATTTCCCCATTCACCTATCGGGTGAAGCGGAAAACGCCGTAGGAGGCGCCGCTTGCGGGCCGATCCCTCAACGCTCGCGCCGCAAGCGGACGCTCCTACAACGCCGTCAACTGCCGTATTTAGTGATTTGATTAACAGGGTGTTGACTTGCCGACTATGCCCGTCTGGGCAGGCAGGTTCGGAGGTACACCGGCGGCTTACGTTAGCCAGGTTGAACCGCTGCTGCGACCATGAGCGGCTATTCGTTCGGGCCTGCTAACAGCCGTTGGAACGACGGCCGTTGTGGATCTTGCCGATCCTTTCCTGCTTCAGGCGCCGGCTTGCTGGTCGATGTGCCTGCAGACGCCCAACAGGCACTGGTAGCGAAAGCCTAGAATATCCCTCAGTAAGTTCACACATCGAGAGATCGCGATGAAAAGCTTCTTGTTGTCCTTTCTGATCGGCCTGTGCTTCCTGCTGCCTCCCGCTGTGGCGGCCAACCCACCTTCGGAGCCGACCTACAGCTTTTCCGTAGCGCCGCAGTTCGAGCGGCGCAAGCTGTTCACCATCTGGCAGCCCATCGTCGACGAGCTGCAACGGCGCACCGGCCTGCGTTTCGAGCTGGTCACCTCCCTGTCAGTGGGTGACTACGACAATGACGTGAAGAAAGGCGTGTACGACTTCATCTTCGTCAATCCCTACATGATGCCAAAGATTGAAAAACAGCCCGGATACCGGCCGCTGATCCGCGACAGCGAGCCGCTGTACGGCATCCTGGTAGTGCGCAAGGACAGTCCACTCCAGAAGATCGAGGATCTACGCGGCAAGACCCTGGCGGTGCCTTCGATGTCGGCTCTGGGCGCCAGCCTGTTGCTGCGCGCCGAGCTGGACCGGGATTTCGGGGTGAAGACCCGGCCGCTGATCGCCAAGACCCACAGTTCGGTATTCCTGCATGTAGTGAACGGCCTGGCCGACGCCGGCGGTTCGGTGCAGAAGGCCCTGGCCGAGCAGGATCCGCGCATTAAGGACAGCCTGAAGATACTGCATCGCACGCGCGGCATGCCCTCGCATCCGATCGCCGCGCACCAGCGCGTACCGGCGGCGGCGAGAGAGCGGGTCCGCCAGGCCTTTCTCGACCTCTCCGCCGACGCCCAAGGACGAGCCCTGCTGGCCGAGATACCGATGCGCGAAGCCGTCGTGGCGAAGCCCGAGGATTATCGGTTGTTTCAGAGCCTCGCCCTGGAAATCTACTTGGAACAGTAAGCCGCAATGTCGCTGCGCTGGAAGCTGATCCTGCCCCTCCTGCTCGCCCTGGGCCTCGCCGGCTTGAGCATGGAAGGCTATTGGCTACCGCGCTCCCTGGCCCGGATCGAAAGTGACCAGGTCCGCTCGATGCAGCGCCACCTGGATACGACGGCGGAAATCCTGACGCCCATGGTGATGGGGCGGCAGCTCGACATCATCAACGAGAATCTGGACGCCCTCCTGACCAAGAACCCCGACTGGCTCTCCATCCGCCTGGTCGATGCGCAAGGCCGCCAGCTCTACCCGATGCTGGCCATCTCCCCGCCGACGGCGTCGGCGTCGGTGGGCGAGGTCCGGCGCCTGCATGCACCCCTGCTTTCAGGCAGCCGCGAGCTGGCGATGCTGGAAGCGGACGTAGACCTCACTTCCTACCTGCGCGCGCAGCGGACGGAAATCCGTAACAGCGGCCTGGTCCTGATGGGAATTCTGCTGCTGGCCATCCTCGCCCTGACGCTCCTGGTGGAATATGTGATTCACCGCCCCCTGCGCCGTCTGGCCTTGGCCGCCGGCGAACTGGCCGATGGCCGCTACGACACCCCGCTGCCGGCGACGGGCAGGGATGTCCTGGGGGAATTGGTGGACAGTTTCGCGGGAATGCGCGCGACCCTGCGCGAACAACATGCCGACCTGACGCGGGAAATCGAGGAACGCCGCGAGGCCGAAGCCGGCTTGCACAAACTTTCCCTGGCGGTGGAGCAAAGCCCGGAAAGCGTCGTCATCACCAATCTGGCGGGCCATATCGAGTATGTCAATGCTGCCTTCCTGGAAAAGACCGGCTACCGCCGCGACGAGATCCTGGGCCGGAACCCGCGCATCCTCCACTCCGGCAAGACGCCGGCCGCCACCTACGAGGATCTCTGGCGGGCCTTGAAAGAGGGACGGCCGTGGAAGGGGGAATTCCACAACCGGTGCAGCGACGGCCGCGAAACCATCGAATTCGCCCACATCACGCCGCTGCGCCAGGCCGATGGCCGCGTCACCCATTATGTTTCGGTGCAGGAAGACATCACCGAAAAGAAACGCATCGGCGCGGAACTGGACGACTATCGCCTCCACCTGGAGGACCAGATCGCCAAACGCACCGCCGAACTCGCCGCCGCGCGGGATACCGCCGAAGCCGCCAACCGGGCAAAGAGTTCCTTCCTGGCCAACATGTCGCACGAGATCCGCACGCCGATGAATGCCATCCTCGGCCTCACCCACCTGTTGCGTGCCGAGACCACACCGGCGCAGGCGGATCGGCTGGGCAAGATCGACGCTGCCGGCAAACACCTGCTCTCGATCATCAACGACATTCTGGACATCTCCAAGATCGAGGCCGGCAAGCTGCAACTGGAACAAAGCGATTTCGCCCTCTCCGCCGTGCTCGACCATGTCAGTTCCCTGATGGGCGAGGCGGCCCGGGCCAAGGGGCTGGAGATTCGCATCGACACCGACGCCGTGCCGGCCTGGCTGCGCGGCGACGTGATGCGGCTGCGCCAGGGGCTGCTCAATTACGCCAGCAATGCGATCAAGTTCACTGAACGCGGCCATATCAGCCTGGCCGCCAAGCTGCTGGAAGCACAGGGCGACGAACTGCTGGTGCGCTTCGAGGTGGGCGACAGCGGCGTCGGCATCGACCCCGAGCGCCTGTCCCACCTGTTCCAGTCCTTCACCCAGGCCGACACTTCCACCACCCGCCGCTACGGCGGCACCGGACTCGGGCTGGCGATCACCCGCCGCCTGGCCGAACTGATGGGCGGCGAAGCGGGCGCCGAAAGCGCACCGGGGCAAGGCAGCTCTTTCTGGTTTACCGCCCGCCTGCAACGCGGTCACGGCATCCTGCCGCAAGAGGAGGTGATGCTGGTGGACGCCGAGCGGCGGCTGCGGGAAAGCCCACGCCGCGCCCGCCTGCTGCTGGCCGAGGACAACGCCATCAACCGTGAGGTGGCCCTGGAGCTGCTGCATGGCGTCGGCCTCGCCGTCGATGTCGCCGAGGATGGCGTCGAAGCCCTCGCCCTGGCCCGCCAGCATCGCTACGACCTGGTGCTGATGGACATTCAGATGCCCAACCTTGATGGCCTTGAAGCCACCCGCGCCATCCGCGCCCTACCGGGTTGGGGGAGCATCCCCATTCTCGCCATGACCGCCAACGCCTTCGATGAAGACCGGCGCGCGGCCTCCGAGGCCGGCATGAACGACCACGTCGCCAAGCCGGTGGAACCCGATCGGCTCTATGCCACGCTGCTGAAGTGGTTGCCGGA
>CAZUSF010000062.1:0-10415 GCA_964623355.1 uncultured Thiobacillus sp.
ATCACGTTCGCGGCGACGGCTGCGCATGCCGTGGTGGCCGCGGTCATGTGGCTGCTGCAGGTTTTGGTGAGCCTGCCGCAACCGTTGTTGCATGCCGCGACGCCGTCGCTGCTTGCGCTGTTGCTGGCGCTCGCGGGGGCTGGTTTATTGCTGTTGCCGCGCGGTATTCCTGGCCGATGGCTCGGCGGTTTGCTGTTCCTGCCATTGTTTTTTCCGCGCTTGCCGGCGCCAGGCGAAGGCTCGGCCTGGCTGACCGTGCTGGATGTCGGCCAGGGCGAGGCCGTGCTGGTGAGGACGGCGCGGCATGCCATGTTGTTCGATAGCGGGCCACGCTACGTCTCGGGCGAGGACGCGGGAGCGCGCGTGGTTGCGCCTGCGTTGTGGCATCAGGGGATCAATCGGCTGGATGGTCTGGTGCTGTCGCATGATGATCTTGATCACACGGGTGGCGCGTTGTCGCTGTTGCAAAGCCATCAGCCAACCTGGCTGCTGACGTCGCTGGCTGGCATGCCGTTGCTCTCGCTGGGCGTGAATGGTCAAAGCGTGCGCGGCTTGCGTCCGGATGCGCTGGCATGCCGCGCCGGGCAGAAATGGACTTGGGATGGCGTGCGCTTCGAAGTGTTGCATCCGCCGCCGCATCAATATCGCCAGTCTGGCCAGAGCGACAACAATCGAAGTTGCGTGATTCGGATCGAAACCGACCGCTTCAGCGCGTTACTGCCGGGAGATATCGATCGTTTGGGCGAGATGAACCTGGTTGAGCGGCAGCAGTTGCAAGCGGCGGATGTGCTGATATCGCCGCACCATGGCAGCCGGTCTTCATCGACGCCGGAATTCCTTGCCGTTTTGCGGCCGACCTGGGTGGTGATTCCGGTCGGTCAGCGTAATCGCTATGGGCATCCGCACCCGGAAGTACTGGCTCGCTACCGGGCATTGTCCGGTGTGACGCTGGCCCGAACCGATCGCGATGGCGCCGTGACGCTGCGCCTGCAAGGCGATGCCATCGAACTCGAACGGGCGCGGGAAACAGAGAAACGCTATTGGCGGAATGCCGCGTTTTAGTTATCCAGCCAGTGCAACCCGTTGTTTTTCCATCATCTCTTCCACCAGCGGTCCGCAGATCACCGATAGCGCCAGACGCAATTCACCACCCGGCACCAGCATCGTGGTGGGGCGTGTCATGCGGGAACCGGGAATGCGATGCAGCAGGGCAGGGAAGTCGTGCCGTTTGCGATCGCGGAAGTGAATCACCAGGATGGATTCATCCGGCGTCGGCACGTCGCGGGCGATGAACGGGTTGGAGGTGTCGACCAGCGGCATGCGCTGGATGTTGATGTCGGTCAGGCCGAACTGCGGCACGATGTAGTGAATGTAATCGTCCATTCGACGCAGGATGGTTTCCAGAGACGCTTCCGTGGAGCAGGTTCCCTTGGCGCAATCACGGTGGATTTTCTGGATCCATTCAAGGTTGATCGCGGGGACGACGCCGATCAGCAGATCGACATGCTGGGCGACATCAATGCCGGCCCTTCCTGTGCGGCGATCAATTTCTGGCGGGAAGTGGCGCGAATCCACCTGCCGCCGAGTCCAGGTATTGGCGACCATGCCGCCGTGCTGGCCTTCGTAGAAGAGCAGGTCGGAGCCGCTTTGCATGGGTTTCCAGGGGGTGAATTCGCCGGCTTTGACACCCAGTGCGGCAGCGCGTGTGTCGTTGTGGGCGTATTCGCGTACAACGCCGCTGCCGGTCTCGGCGTAGGTCTGGAAAAACTGTTCCAGTTCCGGGAAATGATTGCATTCCGGGCCAAACCACGAAATGCGCCGGTTGCTGACGCGGGCTTCATCGAGCAAAGCAGCGAACTGGCGATCGGTGTAGCGGCGGAAGCCATCGCCATGGACGATTGCGGGCTTGACGTCCTGGCGACTGAACAGATCCTTGAAGGCGTGACGGACGGTCGAGAGGCCGGCGCCAGCCATGCCGGTGACAGCAATGATGGGATGTTTATCGGACATTGATGCGGCTCCACACGCTGAGGTGAAATGCGACCGCAGAATACTAGCCGGTATCGGCCATGCTGGGGCAGCCACTGATGTTTGATTGCTGCGGCTGGAATGAGTCCAGTACCATCAGGATTTGTTTTATTGCGGTTGAGCTGACTTGGAAAATCTTCATATCCCCATTTCCGCCATTGGCATGGCGAACCGAAACCCGTCTGGTGAGCATGATCGGGGTGATCGTTTGCCGGTGATCGAGGTGCTGGCGGAAATCGCCAGCAGCATGAGTTCCGACGCCAATACGGAACAGATGCTGATGCGTTTTCTCGAGATCATGGTGCGCATCTCCCGCGCCAAGGCCGGGGCGGTGCGTGTGCTGACCGCCGATGGTGCGCATCTGCGCATGGCCGGTTCAATTGGCCTGAGTCCGGCGTTGGTCGAGAAGGAACGTTATGTGCCGCTCGAATGCGGTATCTGCGGCAAGGCGACGTTGTCGCAAGCGTCGCAGTCCGACAGCGTCATGGAGGTGTGCCAGAAGCAGGTGCGGCACATCTATTTTGCGCAAAATTGCAGCACGGTTTACGCGGTACCTTTGCGCCACAAGGGCAAGGTGCTCGGGGTTTACAACATCTTTCTGGATAATCCGGCGCCGCTGCCGGAAGACATTCGCTATCTGTTCAATTCGATTAGCGAACATTTGGGCATGGCGCTGGAAAACACGCGCCTGACGCGCGAGAACATGCGCATCTCGTTGATGAACGAACGCACCATGTTGGCAAATCAGATTCATGATTCGCTGGCGCAGACGCTGGCCTACGCCAAGATGCGACTGACTGTGCTGAACGAGGCGCTGGTCGAGCAGGATCAGGATCGCGCCAACCGCTATCTGGGTGAGGTTGAAGAGGCGGTTGACCTGGCCTATTCGGAATTGCGCAATCTGATTACCCAATTCCGCGATCGCATCGATCCGCGCGGCCTGGTGCCGGCGTTGCAGGAAATGGCCGAAAGTTTCAGCAAGAAGGCCAACGCTGATGTCGATTTCCTGAATGTGGCGCAGGATGTGGTGTTGACGCCGGAAGAGGAAATCCAGGTGTTCCATATCATTCAGGAATCGCTGTACAACATCTGCAAACATGCGCGTGCTCGGCATGTGGTGGTCACACTCGATTTGCACGAAAACGAGTATGTGGTGAATGTGGCGGATGATGGCGTTGGTCTGCAAGGCACCGCGCTGGCCAATATGGGCAAGAGTTTTGGCCTGACCATCATGCGCGAACGTGCCGCGAAACTGGGCGGTACGCTGACCATCGAAAGTCGCGCCGCTGGCGGCACCATCGTGCGATTGCGTTTCCCGGCGCGTCCGGGGGTTGAGGATCAAGCATGAATCCATTACCCGCTGAACAATTACGTATTGTTCTGGTTGACGATCACACCCTGTTTCGCAAGGGCTTGGCGGAATTGCTTGAACGCGAGGGCGCGGTCAAGGTGTCGGCGATTACCGGCAATCCGGCCGAGGTTGCCGGTTTGCTGCGCACTTACAGTCCGGATGTGTTGATCCTGGATTTGAACATTGGCGGCACGGATGGGATTCAGGTGATGCAGGAGCTTCGCGCCAATGCATTCATGCTGCCGGTGCTGTTGCTGACCGTCAGCGAGGCGGAAGAGGACATGGCGCGGGCGCTGCGCAACGGCGCCAATGGCTATCTGCTGAAGAGCATGGAGCCGGATGAATTGGTCGATGCGATCATCCGCGCCGCGCGGGGTGAAACCGTGGTGGCGCCGGCGATGACGGCAAAATTGGTGCGCATGTTGGATGGCAAGAACAACAGCGCAACTTCGTTGCTGGAATCATTGACCCAGCGCGAGCGGGAAATCCTCAAACATCTGGCCAAGGGCGAGAGCAACAAGGCAATCGCCCGCGAACTCGATATCAGCTACGACACGGTCAAGTTGCATGTGCGGCATATTCTGGCCAAGCTGAATCTGTCGTCGCGGGTTGAGGCTGCTGTGTTCGCAGTTGAAAACAAGCTGTCACCCGGCTTCGAGGTGCAACGCAAGCACTGACGCAGGCACTGAAATTTTCAGCCGCGCAGGTTCTGCAGGTGGTCGTGATAGCGCGCCCGGTAAAGCAGGCGGCGATGTTCCGGACGGTCGGTGAAGCCTGAACGGGTGTGCAACACGTTGTTGCAGATCAAGCCCATGCCAGGTTGCAGCTTGAGGCTGAAAACGCCGGCAGGCCGGCTTTCCAGCAATTCTTCCAGGGCTTTCAACGCCGCCTGTGTCGCGCTGTCCTGCTTCCAGGCGATGCTCTTGGTGCGGGCGGTATAGCGCAAATGCAGATGACCATCGGCAACACACAGGGCGGGGCCGGTTTCGTCGCCGCGCGCGGTGCCATGTTCATCTTCGCGGGCCGGGATGGTCATCGCATCCGAGGCCATCAGGGCACGAATATGTTCTGGATTGGCATCGCGCAGTGCGATGTAAGCCAGTTCGTGATCGAGCAGATCGTTTACGCCGCCTTCGTCCGCTTCACGCACGCAATGCAGGGTCATCGCGAAGATGCGCCGCTCGGGCGGGTTGTAGTAGCCGTCGGTATGCCAGCGGATGCGATGGTGCGTATAGGGTATGAATTCGCCGCGTTTGGCCGAACCCTCGTCCTGTGGCGTCAGGCTGGAAATGCCGTCTTCGTCGGCCAGCCAGTTGGCATCGAGACGGGTCAGCCCGAACTGGGCGGAGAGCAGACGCGGTCCATCCTTGTCTTCGGTTTCACCCATGTCGGTGGCATAAATCGCCATATTGGTCTTGGCGATGCGTTGCCAGAGCGCGGCATATTCGGCGTCGCTGAGTTGTTTCGGGTCGCGCACGGGGACGATCAGGTCTTCGCCCCGAGTTGGATAATTGGCAAGCTTGTCAGCCCGCCAGGTGGCGTAGCCAGCAGCGTTGTCAGGATGGAACGGGCTGTCGAGCGGGATCATCTTGCACCTTCAGGCGGTTTCGGGTGGCGGGTAAAAGCCGTCCATGTTCTTCTTCGCCATTTCCATAATCGCCGGCACTTCGATGTCCATCAATTGATCCTGAATCCAGCTTTGGTCGGATTTCTCCATGTCTTCCCGAATCATCAGACTGAGGAATCGGGCGGGCTGGAAATTCGGTTTGCCGTTGGGTAGCGTGAATTCGGCAAACTCGGCGTAATCCTGCATACGCTTGTTGAGCAGCTCGATGTAGCCTTCCTGATAGTCGTAATTCGGGTCGCGTTCGCCATCATTGAAGTCGAGGATGTTCTGTTCCATGACTTCCGCCAGGCGAATGCCGGTGGCGCTGATTAGTTCCTGCCGCTGGGCGTCATCCAGGCGGTCGAACGCCAGGCGATCCATGTAATGCACCAGGAAACAGGTTAGCTCGGCGATGATCTTGAAGCCGCGCTGCGGCGTGATGATGTCGTAGTCGGCCTTGGATAGATTGTCGATTGCCTTGTCGGCGAGCCGCCACAGCATCGACGCCATGACGGTGGCGACTTCCTCGGGTGAACGTTCACCTTCTTTCTTGAACCAGGTGGTTTTGACGCGCAGCACGGTTATTCTCCAGTCGCGACCGGGCGGGATGGATCGCGTATCCACTCGCTCCAGGAGCCGGGGTAAAGGCGGGAACCGGGCAGGCCGGCAATCTCCATCGCCAGCAGGTTATGGCAGGCGGTGACGCCGGAACCGCAGGTATGTATGACTTGCCAGGCTGGGCGGCCTTTCAGCATGGCCTGGAAGTTTTCACGTAATGCCTCAGGCGGCAAATAAGTGCCGTCGATATCAAGATTTTCGTCAAACGCCCAGTTGATCGAGCCGGGTATGTGTCCGGCAATCGGGTCGAGCGGTTCGAATTCGCCGGTGAAGCGCCGCTCTGGGCGGGCGTCGATAATCAATTGTTCGCCCGTTTTGACCGCATGCAGCACTTCGTCGGCTGAAACAATCTGGGTGGGTTCCGGCAAACAGGCGCATCGGCCTTTGGCAGGTTCGGGTAAATCGGATGTCAGCGGCCGTTTTTCACGCTGCCATTTGGGAAATCCACCATCCAGCAAGGCGACAGCGGGGTGTCCCAGCCAGCGCAGCATCCACCATGCACGGACTGCCATGGCACCGAAGCTGTCGTCATAAACGACGACTTGCTTGTTGACGCCAATACCCCAATTGCAAACTTTCTTGGCGAATTCTTCGGGATCAGGCAGCGGGTGGCGGCCGGTTGATTCAGTGATTTGCGTCGATAGATCATCATCAAGATGGACATATCGAGCGCCTGGAATGTGGTTTTTCAGATATGCCTGACGCCCGCCTTCGGGGTCGGTCAGGGTGAAGCGGCAATCAAGCACGATCCAGTTTGGGTTATCCAGATGCTGAGCCAGGTCTTCGGTACTGACGATAGTGTTGATGAACATGAGAGTTTGAAATCAGTTACGCGCTGTCGATAGGTGGGTGAACTCGCCGCCACACCAGCGGCAGCGCGTAACAGCTAGGTTAGTAGCCGCCCTTGCCAAATGGCTTCGGCATGCCGGCAACCTTGGCGGATTGACGGTTGGGTTGGAGCGGGAAGAGTTCATACAGCTTCTTCTTCCAGTCCACGCTGTCGTCTTCTTCGTCAAGCATGGCAACCATGTTGCGGAAGTTGGGGGTGTGGCCGTCTTCCTGAAAACGCTCACGCATGAAACGAACAACCTGCCAGTGTTCATCCGTCAGGTTGATCTTTTCTGCTGCGGCAATAACAGGTACGACGGCATCACTGAAATTGGCTTCGACCAGAAAGCCGTCGTCGTCAGTCTCGAGTTCTTCGCCGTTAACGATATATCCCATGGTTTTCTCCTATTGAACGGGTTGAAAAAAGATAAAAAACTTCACATCAGGAGGCATGCAACCGACACATTCAGTCGATGGCCACTTCCTTGATCGATTTATGCGGAATGAAGATGCCGCAGCCATAACCACGATGCAAACCAAGGCCGCGTTCCTGCAGGATCATCGATTGCATCAAGTCAATATCGTGCAGCATCAGGCTGTAACCGCCTATTACCCTTTTGGGGATGTGCATTCTCTGAGGCTTGCCAGGGATGAGGCCGGCCTTGATGCCTAAATCATTCATCAAGTGTCTGATATTGCTTAGAAAAAGTGCTTCATCCTCAGTATCTACAGCAACAAAATGTGAATACAGTGTGGCATATGGCGTCACAGCTTTTTCTTTCAAGTCGCCTATGCGCAGCTTTCCCGCGCCCGGATCAATTTCCTTGCCAACCAGTTCTCGTGCATCGGCAACGTGTTCAACCGGCATCCGCAAAACCAGCTTGACGCGGCGGTTGATTACCAGATTTTCATTGCGTCCACTCGGCGTCGCATGCACGGGATGTATGCCCGCATTGGCCAGATCGCGCAGCCAGGGGAGGTGTCTGACAATCTCTTCGAACAGCGCATAACCATGATCGGCAGGAATTTCGAAGCCGGTCAGGTCGAATTGAAGGTCGGTGACCTTGGGTGTGTAGTCGAGTCGCTTGAGCGCCTCCCACTCGGCGTTAAACATGCGCATGAATCAACTTCCTTCCGTATTGCCACTCGCTTCAGCAAGCGGTGTTGCCCACTTTAGCATTTCATCCGCCCAGTACTTGGCGGTAACGGGATCGATGTCGAAGACGGTGAAGCGAGCGCCGCGCTCACGAATGCGTAAACGCAGCATCGGTGTACCTCCGCCCTCGTATAAAACTTCCTGGATTTCAATTTCTTGATTGCCAAAAGGGTTACGGAACTTCGCAAGTGGATTGAGTTGGTTCATAATAAATAAGTATTTGGTGATCTGCTGATTATCTGACATTTTTAGTCAGGTATAGGTACATCCCGCCGGGTTATTTGAAACCTACCCGAAAGGATAGGTTCTGGCTTACCCGAGTGAAATACCCGGTTACCCCTTCGGAATGATGGTTAGGATGATAAGTGCTCCCTAATATGCATGCACTCGTTCCGTATGGCGTTTGTCTGCGGGAAGGTGCTGTGAATTGTGACGACACCCTGTAGTTAAGACTTCAAGGAGATATACAGATGGCAAAACCAATGCATGAAACGCCGAACCTGGACGAACTCGAGACTGGCCCTTGGCCCTCATTTGTTACCGGTCTGAAGCGTCTGGCAAAAGATAACGACATGATGGTTGACCTGATGGGTCAACTGGAGACCTCCTACCAGACCAAGTTTGGTTACTGGAAGGGTGGCACGGTAGGTGTGGTCGGTTACGGCGGTGGTGTTATTCCCCGCTTTACCGAATTGAAGGATGCTGACGGCAAGCCCAAGTTCCCCGAGGCGGCAGAGTTCCATACACTGCGCATTCAGCCCCCGGCAGGTATGCATTACACCTCGGATTTGCTGCGTCAACTGTCCGAAGCCTGGCTGGAAACCGGTGGCTCTGGCCTGATTGCATTCCACGGTCAATCTGGCGACATCATGTTCCAGGGTATCAAGACCGAGAACGTGCAGAAAGCCTTCGACAAGTTCAATGAAATGGGCTTCGACCTGGGTGGTGCCGGCCCCGCGCTGCGTACCTCCATGTCCTGCGTCGGTGCGGCCCGTTGCGAAATGTCCTGTTATGACGAAGCCCGCGCGCTGCGCACCGTCATCAACAACAACCTGGACGACATGCACCGTCCTTCTCTGCCGTACAAATTCAAGTTCAAGTTCTCTGGTTGTCCGAACGACTGCATGAACGCCATTCAACGTTCCGACATGGCCACTATCGGCACCTGGCGTGACAGCATGCGTGCCGACGAAAAGCTGGCGCGAGAATGGTATGCCGCGCACAGCATGGAAGACACCATCAACATGGTTGTCAACCACTGCCCGACCAAGGCTATCCAGCTGAAGAAAAATGATGGCGTCGCTGCTGGCGAGGGCATGACCAAAGTTGCGATCTCCGACGAGCACTGTCTGGAAATCGACAACCACAACTGCGTGCGTTGCATGCATTGTCTGAACGTCATGCCGGGCGCGCTGCTGCCGGGTAAAGACAAGGGTGTCACCATCCTGGTCGGCGGCAAGGGCGTGTTGAAGATCGGCGCATCGATGGGTACCGTCGTGATTCCGTTCATGAAGCTGGAATCGGATGATGACTTCGAGAAGTTGAATGATCTGTCGCGCAGCATCCTTGACTTCTTTGCTGAAAATGCGCTTGAGCATGAACGGACTGGAGAGATGATCGAGCGTATCGGTCTGGTTAATTTCCTCGAAGGCCTCGATATCGAAATTGATCCGAGCATGATCGTGCATCCGCGTACCAATCCCTACTTCCGTTCGGATGATTGGGACGAGGAAGCCGAGAAGTGGTTCGAGCGCAAGGCTGCTGCTTAATTCTGCTTTTTCGTAGTTTCGAGGTTTCGTGATGCGCCAACAGGCGCGTCACGAAAATATAAAAAGTTTTCCGATCTTATTAGTTGGAGAAAAGTATGGCTGAAAGGACTCATGAAACCATCGAATCTGGCGCGCCGGATCCGATGCCCTACATGCACCCCGTAATGAAAGACAACTACGGCAAGTGGGTGTTTCACTCACATCCGAAGCCGGGTGTGCTGTATCACCGTGCCGAAAATGGTGATGAAGTGTGGACGGTCAAGGCGGGTACCCAACGCCAGATGGACCACTACACCATTCTTAAACTGGCTGATATCGCTGATCAGTTCGCTGATGGCTATTTGCGCTTCACTACGCGTGCCAACATCGAATACATGGTTACCGAAAGCAGCAAGGTCGAACCGCTGATCAAAGCGCTGACCGACAATGGTTTCCCGGTCGGCGGCACCGCCAACTCGGTTTCCATGATTGCTCACACCCAGGGCTGGTTGCATTGCGACATTCCCGGTACCGATGCTTCCGGTGCGGTCAAGGCGCTGATGGATGAGTTGTACGACGAATTCATCAAGTGCGAGATGCCTAACCGCGTCAAGCTGTCTACTTCATGTTGCGAAATCAACTGCGGCGGTCAAGCGGATATTGCGATCGTGATACAGCATACCAAGCCGCCGAAGATCAACCATGATCTGGTTGCCAACGTCTGCGAGCGTCCTTCCGTTGTCGCCCGTTGCCCGGTTGCCGCGATCCGTCCGGCTCTGGTCAATGGTAAGCCTTCGCTGGAAGTCGATGAGAAAAAGTGCATCTGCTGTGGCGCTTGTTTCCCCCCGTGCCCCCCGATGCAGATCAACGACCCCGAGCATTCCAAGTTTGCAATCTGGGTTGGTGGCAAGAACTCCAACGCACGTTCGCGTCCGACTTTCCACAAGCTGGTTGCTTCCGGTATTCCGAACAACCCGCCGCGCTGGCCTGAAGTCAGTGAGATTGTGAAAACCATTCTTGGTGCTTACAAGGCGGATGGTCGTCCTTGGGAGCGTATGAATGACTGGATCGACCGTATTG
>CAZUSF010000063.1:0-3097 GCA_964623355.1 uncultured Thiobacillus sp.
TCACGCCGCGTATCTTTTCCGAGACGCCTATCGCCAGCCGCGCCGCGGCTTCCGGTGAGTTGGCCAGGTTGATCAGCAGCACGACAAATTCATCGCCGCCCAGTCGTGCCACCGTATCTTCATCGCGCAGGAAACGCGTCAGGCGGCCGCCCACCTGCTGCAACAGTGCATCGCCGATGCCGTGTCCGCGCGCGTCGTTGACGCGCTTGAACTGATCGAGATCAATGAACAGCAGGGCGCCGACATGACCGCTGCGCCGCGCTGCCGCCAGCGCCTGGCTGAGCCGGTCCATGAACAGGCGGCGATTCGCCAGGCCGGTGAGTTCGTCGTAGTAAGCCAGGCGGCGGATGTCCGCCTCAGCCTTGCGTTGGTTGGTGATGTCCAGGCAATGACCAACGTAACCGAGGAATTCACCCTGGGTGTCGTAGCGCGGTTTGCCTTCGTCAAGCAGCCAGCGGTATTCGCCATCATGCCGCCGCAAGCGATACACCATGCTGAAGACCCGGCGTTGATCAAACGCTTGCAGGTAGGTGTCGAGGCAATGCTGGTAGTCGTCCGGATGCACGCCCAGCGTCCAGCCGGTGCCGCATTCCTGTTCCAGCGTGCGGCCGGTGAAGTCGAGCCAGACCTGGTTGAAGAAGTCGCAGTTCTTGTCCAGACCGGAGGTCCAGACCAGGGCCTGTCCGGCATTCACCAGCGTGCGGAAATGCTGTTCGCTTTCGGCCAGCGCGGCGTTCAGCCGGTATTCCTCGTCGACGGTGTGGAACACCATGACGACGCCGCTCAGATGGCCGCTGCTATCGCTTATCGGCGCGGCGCTGTCGGCGATGTGGTAGCGCGGTCCGTTGCGCGAAACCAGCACGGTATGGTTGGCCAGCCCAACCACCAGCCCTTCCGCCAGCACCCGGTCGATGGGGATTTCGGCGGCGGTGCCGGTGAGTGCATTCTCGATCTGAAAAATCTCGCTAATCGGCTTGCCGCGCGCTTCCATCAGCGTCCAGCCGGTGAGTTGCTCTGCGACCGGGTTCATCAAGGTGACCTGGCCGGCAAGATCGGTGGAAATCAGCGCATCGCCGATCGAATGCAGGGTGACCGTCAGTTGTTCTTCACTGGCCTGAAGATTGGCGATGGCGGTTTGCAGACGATCGCTCATCCGGTTGAAGGCGTCGGCCAGATCAGTGATCTCGCGCGGACCCGCAGCTGGCACCTGGTGTCTGAAATCACCGCGGGCGATCTGCTGGCTGCCGCGCATCAGTGCGTTCAGCGGCCGGCTGACCTGGCGGTGCAACAGCCAGATGAGCAGCAAGGTCAGGATCAGCGCGGCGAAGAACTGCGGCGTATGCGCTTGCAGCACATCGCTTCTTGCCTGGCGTTGACGCTCGCCCAGATCGTATTCCAGATACACCGCGCCTTGCTCCAGGTTACGGACGGCGGGGCCAGCCATCGGCGGTGTGAACGCCATCATCGCTGAAGGATGCAGGCTGTCGGTTGCTTGCGTCAGGTCAGGCAGTCGGCGATGCGCGTTGCGGAGAAAACGGTCCTGATCAAAGCCGGGAATGACCTCCGCCGCCAGCTTGCCCTTCCAGGCCAGATGGTTGGCGAAAATCACGCGTCCTTCCGCATCGAGCACGGCGGCAATGCTGACCAGACGATGCGCGCCGGCATGCGTGATGTCGGCCTCGACCAGATGCGGCGCATCCAACAGGCCGCGTTCAGCCAGGCGTGCCAGATCCGAAATCTCGCTCGACAATTCCGCCCGTGCGCGACTGAATTCGAACGTGCTGCGTTGCCACAGCGTGATGCCGATCGAAAGCCCGATGATGGTCAGCCACAGCGCGAGCAATCCGAACGGCAGCGCGATCTGTAAAGACAGTTTTTTCCTGCTTTCCGGCCGGGTCATGATTCCAGCTCGGGCAGGCTGTCGGTAGCGAAGAACTGCTTGACGTCGATTTCCCTGGCGAGCAGTTTTTCACGCAGCATCAACGCGGCCAGTTGCGTCGCCGTGGCTTCCAGCGGCGCCGGCACGCCGCCAAGCAGTCGGTAGTTCTCGGCCAGGTCGGGCAATATCAGCCTGGCATAGCCGGCTTGCACGCCGGCAGGTGTCAGGCCGAGCCGGGGCGCCATGCGGCGAGTTGCGTCTTCCGGTTGCTGCTGCAGATAGTTGAGGGCGCTGAAATAACGGGTCAGCAAGGTGCGCAGCGTGTTCGGGTTGTCGGCCAGCGCCTTGCCGGTAATCGCCAGTACATCGACGATGCCGCCGGGGATGGCGCGGCTGTCGAAAAGCGGTTGTCCACCGGCCGCGATGATCTGGCTGGCGATCGGCTCGAAGGTGACCAGAGCATCTACTTTGCCCTGCTTGAACGCGGCCAGGTGCTGGTCTGCGGTCATGCTGATGACGTGGACATCGCCGCGCGCCAGGCCGGCCTGTTTCTTCGCCGCATCGAGCATCAGCGCGCCGACGCCGGTTTGTTCGACGCCGATGCTCTTGCCCTTGAGCTGATCGAGTCGGTCAATCCCGGGGCGCGCCAGCAGGACATCGGCGCCGGCTGAAATGTCGAACACCAGCACGATTTTCAGATCCAGCCCGGCGGCGCGTGCGGTAATGGCTTCATCCAGCGTCAGTCCGGCGCCATCGACAGTGCCGGCGGCCAGCGCCTGGAGCGAATCGGTGTTCGACAGCAGTTCGATCAAGCGGATGCGCTGGTAATCTGCGGGCGCATCCTTTGCCGCAAGTTCCTGGCCGAGATAAAGCAGTTCGTAGCCGATCCACTGGTTGGTGGCAATCCGCAAGCCAGGTTCTTCTTTGCCGGTGCAGCCCGCTAGTGAGAGCCATCCAGCTGCCATTGCCAGGCTGGAGGCGGCGCCAAGAAATCGGCGTCGCTGCGGCTGGAAGTCGAGTTGGCTCGCTGTGCGGGTTGTCTGGATTGCGTCTTGTTGCTCGAGAAACGTGTGCGATGGCATGCTGATCATTTGTTCGTTTTTTTCGATTTGTTTGTTCGAGTTGCTTGCTGCGCCATTACCTTGGGTAAAGACCCTGCTGGTGCCCATGATATCCGCGCAAGTTTGCCGGGCAAAGCCTGCGAGGGTTGACCTTGAA
>CAZUSF010000063.1:3197-5076 GCA_964623355.1 uncultured Thiobacillus sp.
CACAACGCCGGCAACCCGCCGGGCGCCCGCTACACCAGCGGCCGGCGTCCGGTGTTGTTGGTGTATCAGGAAATTGCGGCGAGTCGCAGCGACGCGTTGCGGCGGGAGCGGGAAATCAAAGCCCGTGATCGTGCCTGGAAACTGGCGTTGATCGCGACGACAGCGTAGTCGCCGTCAGCAAAGCCGGAGTTACCAGAAACTACCCACGTTCGACCCGATTGCGCCCGAGTTTCTTCGCCGCGTACATCGCGGCATCGGCGCGCGCGACCAGTGCCGCCTGATTCTCATCCGGGCGCAGCGCGGCAACGCCGGCGCTGAAGGTAATCAGCACGCGTTCGTTGTCGTGCATGAAGAATTGCCGGGTGAGTTCGCGCTGGATCCGCTTCAGCACATGTTCGGCCTCGTCGAGGTCAGTATTCGGCAGCAGGATCAGGAATTCCTCGCCGCCGTAACGCGCCAGCGTATCGGTCGGCCGCAACATGCCATGCACAACGCGCGTCAGGTGGCGCAGCGCTTCATCACCGGCCTGATGGCCGAGGCTGTCGTTCAGTTTCTTGAAATGGTCGAGGTCGAGCATGCCAATCGACATCGGCGCTTGCAGCCGCGTGGTGCGCGCCAGTTCGCGGTCAAACGCTTCATCCATGCCGCGCCGGTTGAGTGCGCCGGTGAGCTGATCTTCGCGCACCAGGCTGGAAACCTGGCTCAGTTCCTGTTGCAGTTCCTCTACCCGTTTTTCGGCCTGTTCCGCCTGGGTGCGCGCTGCGACCAGTTCCTCATGGTTGCCGCGCAAAGCATCGCGCAGGCCGCTGATGTCGGCCGACAAGCCACCGACGACGTCGCCCAGTTCGCTGATGTCGCGCGCCTGGCTGATCTTTTCGGAATATTCGCCGATGCGGGCATGGTAGCCGTCGGCGCTCTGGCTCATTTCGCCGACCCGGTCGATGAAGGTGGAGACCAGATTTTTCAGACGCGAACGCGCTTCTTCCAGTCCGCCCTTGAGTACGCCCTGTTTGTAGGCCAGTTCACGCAGGCCGCGCTCGGCTTCGAGCAGGGCTTCGGCATGCAACTCGCCGGACATCAGGTTCTGCATTGCGGCGAGCTGGCCGGATAGCCAGTCTTCGTCGCCGACCAGTTCGCCGATATTCAGGAACAACAAGCCCATCAGGCGTTTCAGTCCAGCGGCGAGTTCATGGTCATCTTCGACATGGATCAGCAGTTCGCGCCACAGCGCCGACCAGCTTTCGTATTGATGACTGGACAATTGCGTACGGCCGGTCAACGAGGCGGCCAGTTTTTCCGCACGTGCGGCAAGCTCCGGCCAGCGTGCCTGGCATGTGCCGGCCAGTTGCCGCAAATTACCCTCCAGCGCCTGCAACATGGGTTGGTGGTCGACCGCTTGGAGATTCACTTCGGGAGTGGCTGATTGGGCTGCGCTCGGTGTCACCGCCTCGGTTGCCAGCACCTGCTTCGCTTCTGCCACGACTTCTGCCGTGGCCGCCGGTTTGGCGGCAGTGTCCTGTTTGTCATCCGCGCCACGCGCCCAGGAGGCCGTCAGCGCGCTCAGCTTTTCGTGCAGCGCGTGTGCGTCATTGCCGAAATTGATCAGCACGCGTTCCAGCATTTCCTTCTTTCGCGCCGGCGTCAGCCCGGACTGATGCAGATCCCATTGGCGTACCAGTCCACGCAGCAGATCAGGCCATTTCGGCTCGTCACGCTTTGCTGGCTGGGCGGCAGCGGCCGTCTCGCCAGTTGCCGCGACTGCCGGGTTGGGCAATCCGGCGACTTCGTTGTAGGCCTGGAGAAAATTGTCCGGTGTCGGTGGCAGACGTTTGGCGGTCAGCATGCGTATGGCTTCACGCGCAAGCTCGGTCGGTTGCTT
>CAZUSF010000063.1:5176-10362 GCA_964623355.1 uncultured Thiobacillus sp.
TCGGTTGCTTATTTGGCTGATTTAGCGGAGTGTCTTTTGCGGCAGATTGATTCGGATGTTTCATGACGGATGCACTTACTCGATGGAAAATGACTGCCGGGTAGTTTTGCCCAAAATTGCGGATAAGTGGTGACCATGCATCTGAATGCGCTGTTTTTTCTGCTTCTGGCTGAGATTATTTTCTGGCCGGTGCCTGCGCTGGCCGAAGCGCGTCTGCTCGATGTGCCGCAATTAAGGCTGCAAGCTGTGGCCTGGCTGGAACAGCAGGCGATGAACGCGTTTCCGGGCAGCGTGGCGCAGGCCAGCGTGGGTGATGTCGATTCCCGCCTGCGTTTGCCGGCTTGCACCGAGATGCGATTTTTCCTGCCCGCAAATGCATTGCTCTGGGGACGCGGCAGCATCGGCGTGCGCTGCGATGCACCGTCGCCATGGTCTTTTTATCTGAGTTATCAGAACCGTCTCAGCGGCCCGGCCCTGGTTGCCACGCGCCCGATTGCGGCGCGAGAAGTCCCGCGCGGCAGCGACATCGAGGTACGCCTGATCGACTACACCCAGTCACCTGACCTGTATCCGCGCCTTTGGCCGGCCAACGCACAGGTCAATCGTCCGCTCGCCGCCGGGCAGCCGATCATGATCAGTTGGCTGTCCCTGCCGACGGTGATCAAGGCCGGCGCCAAGGTGCGCCTGCAAGTGGGTACCGCCACCTTTATCGTCAGCCAGGAGGGCATTGCGTTGAACACCGCCGCGCCGGGCGAGATGGTGCGGGTGAAAACCCCGAGCGGGCGTATCGTGCAAGGTACCGCGCGGCAGGATGGCACGGTGGAAGTGCGGCCTTAAGGTAGTCTTGTCTAATGTTTGTATAAGACAAATAGGCAATGTGGTCGTGAAAAGATGAAACTTCTTCCTGGTATCACAGTCATCTCGATTCAATTTTCTTATAGCGAGTACATCGTGAAACAACAAAAATATTTGGCGCTCGTTCTGCTCCCGCTGTTCATCAATCCGGCAAGCGCCGCCGAATTAGATAGCCTGGGGAATCCCGAGGGTTTGCCACAAGTCGAGTCTCAAGTTGAAGCGCCAATCGAAATGGCGCCCAGCAACGCCACGCAGCGCATGGCCGACCGCTGTACCGACTTCACCACCAACGGCTGGGCGTTCAAGGCGCCGCGTAATTTCCTGACCTGGCTGGATGCCTTTACCGATCCGGCGATCTATCTCGAATTCGCCAACCGCAGCCTCGACCCGCAATCCTACGTTCGCACCCTGTCCAGCATGCTCGATCCCGGTACGCCGAAGAATCATCTCGAATGGACCAATCCGGAAATTTATACCCAGTGGGCGCAAGCGGCCGCAGAGCCGGAGTATTACGACGCGGTAACCCACATTCTGGTCGATCCTGGCCGCATGATGCGCTGGGTGATGTTGCCGCTCGATGAGCGTGTCTGGAGTGTGGTCGGCACGGCATTGAACCCGAACACCTTGCTGAAATGGTTCAACGCACCATTCGATCCGAAGACGCAAGCGCTCATCGCCAAAGCTGCCAATCCAGAGACCTCGCGCCTCTGGCTTGAGTCGCTCGGCAATCCAGAGAATACGCCATGGTTCAACCAGCCAAGCTCGCCTTATAGCGAGCAGCCGGTCTCGCTGCCAAAGCAGATTGGCCTGCCGGAGACCGCGACGCTCAAGTTATAGATCGCACCTGCGCGATCAACCTGTGCGATTACCTCAAGCGGGGATCTAAGAGGCGCGAGGCAAGTTAGTGCTTACTTGCCTCGCATCTGCTGTAACACCTCAAACCATTACACCGCAAACAACGCCATGAAGTCCTGAACCGGTGTCGCTTCCAGCCGAACTTGATCGCTGCACATTTGATTCAGCGCGGCGCATTTCTTGGCGGACAGCTTGGCGGCGATGGCGGCTTCGAACTTCTTCACCAGCACCGGGATGCCTTCGCCACGGCGCAGGCGGTGGCCGATCGGGGCGTCGATGCTGACCTTCTCGGTGGCCGTGCCGTCCTTGAAGAACACCTGCACGCTGTTGCCGATGTAGCGCTTTTCGGCTTCCAGGTATTCCTTCGAGAAGCGCGGGTTTTCCTTCACCGTGGTGAGGGCGCGCAGGGCGTCGATGCGCGGATCGGCGGCGGCTGCGTCGCCGTAGTCGGCGGCGGTCAGGCTGCCCTTGATCAGCGGCACGGCGACCATGTACTGGATGCAGTGGTCGCGGTCGGCGTAGTTGTTCATCGGGCCGGTCTTGTCGATGATGCGGCAGCCGGCTTCCTGGGTTTCGATTTCGATGCGCTCGATCTGGTCCAGCCGGTCCTTCACCGCCGGATGCAGTTGCATGGCGCATTCGACGGCGGTCTGGGCGTGGAACTCGGCCGGGAAGCTGATCTTGAACAGGATGTTTTCCATCACGTACGAGCCAAACCCCTGGCTGAACTTCAGTTCATTGCCGCGGAACAGGCTGTCCTGGAAACCCCAGGTCTTGGCGGTCAGCGCCGACGGATAGCCCATCTCGCCGGTCAGGCAGATCAGCGCCAGATGCACGCCGCGCGAGCTGGCGTCGCCGGCGGCCCAGGATTTGCGCGAACCGGTATTCGGCGCGTGGCGGTAGGTGCGCAGCGAGCAGCCGTCGATCCAGGCATGCGAGGCGGCGTTGAGCACTTCCTCGCGCGTGCCGCCGAGCATGCGCGCGGCGACCACGGTGGAGGCGATGCGCACCAGCATGACATGGTCGAGGCCGACGCGGTTGAAGGCGTTTTCCAGCGCGGTGACGCCCTGGATTTCGTGCGCCTGCACCATCGCGGTGAGCACATCCTTCATGACCAGCGGCGCCTTGCCTTCGCTGACGCGCTTGCGGGACAGCCAATCGGCAATGCCGAGGATGGCGCCCAGGTTGTCGGACGGATGGCCCCATTCGGCGGCCAGCCAGGTGTCGTTGAAGTCGAGGAAGCGGACCAGGCAGCCGATGTCCCACGCCGCCTTGACCGGGTCGAGTTCATACGACGTGCCGGGCACGCGGGTGCCGCCGGGCAGGCTGGCGCCGGGCACGATGGGGCCGAGCAGCTTGGTGCATTCCGGGTAATCCATCGCCATCAGGCCGCAGGCCAGCGAGTCGATCAGGCAATAGCGGGCGGTTTCCATCGCCAGCGCGGACTGGCTGGCGTCGTAGTCCATGACGTAATCGGCCATGGCTTGCAGGATGGTGTCGAACGGCGGGCGCTCGGCGGAGCGGATATCGTGGGCGGACATGGGCGGGTTTCCTTTGTCGGGTTTAGCCCCTCTCCCGCAAGCGGGAGAGGGGTTGGGGAGAGGGGAATTCGGTTGCGACGAGGCAAGGGCAAAATCTTCCCTCATCCCCGGCCCTTCTCCCGCTTGCGGGAGAAGGGAGAAAAGCATGTGCGGTCATTTCTGTTACGGCCGCTGCTCGATTGGTACGAACTTCTGATCTTCCGGCCCGGTGTAGTTGGCTGAAGGACGGATGATCTTGCCGTCGATGCGCTGTTCGATGACGTGCGCGGCCCAGCCGGTGGTGCGCGAGATGATGAACAGCGGCGTGAACATCGCGGTGGGCACGCCCATCATGGCGTAGGACACCGAGCTGAACCAGTCCAGATTCGGGAACATGTTCTTGATTTCCTTCATCACCGCTTCCAGCCGGTCGGCGACGCTGAACAGCTTGTGGTTGCCATTGTGGTCGGCCAGACGTTTGGCGACCGCCTTGATCACCACGTTGCGCGGGTCGGACACGGTGTAGACCGGGTGGCCGAAGCCGATGATGACTTCCTTCTTTTCGACGCGGGCGCGGATGTCGGCTTCGGCTTCGTCGGCGTTGTCGTAACGGCTCTGGATGCAGAACGCGGCTTCATTGGCGCCGCCGTGCTTCGGGCCGCGCAGCGCGCCGATGGCGCCGGTGATGGCGGAATACATGTCGGAGCCGGTGCCGGCGATGACGCGGCCGGTGAAGGTGGAGGCGTTGAATTCGTGTTCGGCGTAGAGGATCAGCGAGGTGTGCATGGCGCGCACCCAGATTTCCGGCGGTCCATCCGGCAAACTCGCACCGTGCAGCAGATGCAGGAAGTGGCCGCCGATGGAATCGTCATCGGTTTCGGTTTCGATGCGGCGGCCGTTATGGCTGTAGTGATACCAGTACAGCAGCGCCGAACCGAGGCCGGCGATCAGCCGGTCGGCGATGTTGCGCGCGCCCAGGATCGGCTGCTTTTCCTCTTCCGGCAGGATGCAGCCCAGCGTCGAAACGGCGGTGCGCATCACGTCCATCGGGTGCGCCGCGGCAGGCAGTTGCTCCAGCACCGTTTTCAGCGCCATCGGCAGGCCGCGCAGGGCTTTCAGTTTGGTCTTGTAGGCCTTGAGTTCTTCCCGGTTGGGGAAGTGGCCATGCACCAGCAGATGCGCGACTTCCTCGAATTCGCAGACATCGGCGATGTCGAGGATGTCATAGCCGCGATAGTGCAGGTCGTTGCCGGTGCGGCCGACCGTGCACAGCGCCGAATTGCCGGCGACGATACCGGACAGCGCGACGGATTTCTTCGGCTTCGGGGCGTTAGGGTTGAGTGTTGTTTCGTTCATGTCGTCTCCTTGGTTTGGCTCCCCTCTCCCGCAAGCGGGAGAGGGGCTGGGGGAGAGGGAAGTCTGCCCGGCAGGACAAAACTCCCCTCTCCCCGGCCCTCCCCCGCTTGCGGGGGAGGGAGAAAATCAGTTTTTGCCGTCGGCAAACAGCGCATCCAGCTTCTGCTCGAAAGCGTGGTAGCCAAGGTGGTCGTACAACTCCATGCGCGGTTGCATGGCGTCCACCACGTTCTTCTGGTGGCCATCCCGGCGGATCGCGCCGTATACGCCTAGCGCCGCTTTGGACATGGCTCGGAAGGCGGAGAGTGGATACAGCACTAGCCCGACGCCGACTCCGCGCAATTCGTCGACGGAGAACAAAGGTGTCGCGCCGAACTCGGTGATGTTGGCCAGAATCGGTACTTTCACTGCTTTCGAGAACGCTGCGTACTGCGCCAGTTCGGTCATCGCTTCCGGGAAGATCATGTCGGCGCCGGCTTCTACGCAGGCGCCGGCGCGGTCGATAGCGGCCTGCAGACCTTCCGCCTGCAGCGCATCGGTGCGCGCCATGATGACGAATTCGGAATCGATTCTGGCATCCACCGCCGCCTTCACCCGGTC
>CAZUSF010000064.1:0-10357 GCA_964623355.1 uncultured Thiobacillus sp.
CGGCCAGTCAGACGCTGGTGTCACTCTGCGATCCCGCCGAGCACTGGACCGATCTGCTCGGCCAGACAGACTACGACGTCTTTCCCGAAGCCTATGCGGATATCTACTACCGACTCGAAAAGCAGATTTTCTCCGGCATGCCAGTGGCCCATGAGATCCAGGAGATACTGACCAAGGACGGCAGGAAAGGCTGGATAGACAACCGCAAGTATCCAATCCGGGACGAACACGGGAAGATCATCGGCCTCTACGGCATCGCCCGCGACATCACCGAGCGCAGGCAGGCGGAGGTGGCATTGCAGGAGAAAGAGCGTCTCCTGCTGGAGTCCCAGCGCATTGCCCATATCGGCGGCTGGTCATGGGCTTTCACCGGCCCGATCCAATGGACGGACGAGACCTATCGCCTCTACGGCGTCTCACCGGAAACCTTCAGCCCGACCCTCGAGGCGCTGGAAAATCTGGTTCATCCTGAAGACCGGCCAATGATGCGGAAATGGGTGCGCGACTGCAGTGCGGGAGAAAAGCCTGCTGAGCTTGAGTTTCGCTGCGTCTGGCCCGACGGCACGGTCCGGTTTCTCAGTGGTTACGGCGATCGGATTCATGACGCCGAGAACCGGCCCACCCGCATTTTCGGCACGGTGCAGGACATCACCGAGCGCAAGCTAGCCGCGATCCAGTTGGCCGAAAGCGAGACCCGGCGCCTCGCCGAAATGAGCGCAGCCCTCGAAGTCCAGCGCCAGTCGTCCCGCGCCGCATTGAGCCTGATGGAAGACGCGCTTGCCGCCCAAAAACGGGCCGAGGAAAGCGAAGCGACACTGCGCAAGCTGTCGCTCGCGATTGAGCAGAGTCCGGAAAATATCGTGATCACCAAACTCGATGGCACGATCGAGTATGTCAATGACGCTTTTGTGCAGACTACCGGCTATACCCGCGATGAATTGATCGGGAAAAATCCTCGCGTCCTTCAGTCAGGTCAGACGCCGCCTGAAACCTACACCGCGATGTGGGCCGCCCTGACGCAGGGGCAGCCATGGAAGGGGGAATTCCACAATCGTAAGAAGGACGGCACCGAATACGTCGAGTTCGCCATCATCACGCCGCTGCGCCAGCCCGACGGATCGATCAGCCACTTTGTAGCGGTGAAGGATGACATCACCGAGAAGAAGCGCATCGGCGTCGAGCTTGACCAGTACCGCAATCACCTTGAGGAACTGGTGGCGCAGCGCACCGCTGCATTGAATGACACGCTGTTTGCGCTTGAGAGCGTCGGTACGGCCATATTTCGCTCCGAGGTAGACAGCGGCAAAGTGATCTACGCTAACCGCTATGCCTGCGAGCTTCTGGGTTACTCGCCAGAGGAAATACTGGCGCTGCGCATTCACGACTTCGATGCGCACATTACGGTCGAAACCTATCCCGATGTCGCTGCCAATATCCGCATGAATCGCTTTGTACGCTTCGAAACGGACCAACGGCACCGTGATGGTCACGCTATTCCGGTCGAAATGACCGTCTACTTTCACGAAGGCCAGGCAGGCGCCCCCGATTATTTCATTGGCTTTGGCGTCGATATCACCCAGCGCAGGCAATTTGCAGAGTCACTACAAAAAGCCAAGGACGCCGCCGAAGCCGCCACCATCGCCAAGAGCGCCTTCCTGGCCAACATGAGCCACGAGATCCGCACGCCGATGAACGCCATCATCGGCCTCACCCACCTGATGCAACGCGCGGGCGCCACGCCGGAGCAGACGGACCGGCTGACCAAGATCGACAACGCGAGCCGGCACCTGTTGTCGATCATCAACGACATTCTCGATCTGTCCAAGATCGAGGCGGGCAAGCTGCGACTGGAGGATTCCGACTTCAACCTCTCGGCCGTCCTCGACAACGTCGCCTCGATCATCGCCCCCGGGGCGCAGGAGAAGGGCCTCGCGGTCGAGATCGACCGCGACTCGGTGCCGGCCTGGCTGCGCGGCGATATGGTGAGGTTGCGCCAGGCCTTGCTCAACTTCGCCGGCAATGCCGTCAAGTTCACCGATACAGGTCGCGTCATGCTGAGTGCCCTGCTCCTGAAAGACGACGGCGACGACCTGCTGGTGCGATTCGCGGTCGCGGACACCGGCATCGGCATCACGCCGGAAGCCAGGCAGCGGCTGTTCCAGGTCTTCGAACAGGTCGATGCCTCGACCACGCGCAAGTACGGAGGCACCGGCCTCGGGCTTGCCATCACCAAGCAACTGGCGCAGATGATGGGCGGAGACGTCGGCGTCGATAGCACACCGGGGGTGGGCAGTACTTTCTGGTTCACTGTCCGCCTGCAACGTGGACATGGCGTCATGCCCTCCGACACAGTCGAAACCGAGATCGATGCCGAGACGCAGATGCGCCGGCAGTCCCCCGGCAAGTGGCTGTTGCTCGCAGAGGACAACCCGATCAATCGCGAAGTGGCGCTGGAACTACTGCACGGCGTGGGCCTGGCCGTGGATACGGCCGAAGACGGCCGACAGGCACTGGCAAAGGCAACGGCCCGCAATTACGACCTGATCCTGATGGACATGCAGATGCCCGACATGGACGGACTCGAAGCCACCCGCGCCATCCGCAAGCTGCCCGGCTGGGAAAACCGGCCGATCCTGGCGATGACGGCGAATGCCTTCGACGAGGATCGCCAGGCCTGCATGGACGCGGGAATGAACGACTTCATCAGCAAGCCGGTCGAGCCGGACGCGCTCTTCGCCACCTTGCTGAAGTGGTTGCCAGCGGGGCAAGAGACCGACCGCGCCGATGACGCGATTGTTGTGCCGCACACCCTGCCGCCACGTCAGATTGGGTTGCCGCGCCTCTTGTCTGAATTTGCCGGTCTGGATACGGCGCGCGGACTGCGGGCCCTGCGAGGCAAGGCCGTCGCCTATGTGGCCTTGTTGCGGCAGTTTGCCGCCAACCATCGCGACGATCCGCAATTACTGCGAGATGCGCTTGCCGCAGGCCAGGCCGAAGCCGCCAGGCAACGGCTGCATACCCTCAAAGGCGTCGCCGGATCCCTGGGCGCGACCGCCCTGCATGCCGCCGCACTGGCGCTCGAGCAAGCCTTGCGCGGCCATGAGACGGCATTGATACCTGAACGCGTGGCGACCCTGCAGACCGAAATGCAGGCCCTGGATGCGGTACTGGCGCAATTGCCCGAGGCGGCGACCGACGCCGTATCGGCGCCCGATCCCGAACGAGCGCGCGCGGTGCTCGAACAACTGGCTCCCCTGCTGGCTATCGACAGTCCACTTGCCGCCGATCTATTCGAACCCAGCCGGCCGCTCTTGCTGGCGACACACGGGGCTGCAGCCATGCAACTCGGACGGCAAGTGGCAGCGTTCGACTACCCCGGCGCGCTGGCGACGGTGCGCGATCTGCTGCGTCAGTCGCCCGAAAATTGATGAGCCTAAAACCGGCAGTTGACCGCGTTGTGTAGGAGCGTCCGCTTGCGGCGCGAGCCTTGTGAAATCGGCCCGCAAGCGGAGCCTCCTACAACTTAGCGTTCACAGGTTCACCCAGGCTAGTTTTTGCCGGACTGGATGGCTTTGCGCAGGACATAAACCTTGAGCCCAGCGCCAGTCTGCTGTTCAACCGCCACCATTTGATCGATCAACCGGCGTGACAACTCGGCGCCTTGCGACAGCAAAACAAAGCCCTTCGGATGCAACACATTTCGGCTCAACGTCATGCCTTCATGCAGATGCTTGACCGCGATCAGCAACTCATCCAGCTCGAACTTGCCTTCTTCGGCCAGTATCGGTTCCAGTACCTCAATCACCGCCGGATCGTAGCGCGAGCCGGAGCCTTCAATCAGGTACATGCAACTTTGCTTGGCGCTCATTGCCTGCACCGTCATGGCACCACTTTTCAGATCTTCGTAATCGCTCACCGCACCGATGATGCGCGCACCGAGCGGAATGTTCAGGCCGCTCAAGCCATCCGGAAAACCGGAGCCATCGAACAGTTCATGATGCGAGCGGATCATGCCGGCGATGTCGGCCAGGCCGGCAATCTGGGCAATGACATAAGCGCCATCGGCCGAGTGGCGGCGATACGCGAACAGGTTTTCACCGCTCAAACTGCTGACTGGTTTCTCGAACAAGCCATCCGGAAAAGCGAGCTTGCCGACATCATGCAGCAGGGCGGCAATGAAAATATCCTGCAACTCGCCCGCTTCGCAGTTCAGCCGCGCCGCGACTTGCCGCGCCATGGTCGCCACGCGGCGCGAGTGATCCGGAATCGCCGCACCGCGCAGGCCGGCCAACTGGCTGATCGCCATCAGCGTGCCGAAATGGGTTTTCTTTAAGGTGTCATGGCTGGTTTCGAGTTTTTCCAGCGTCTGCTTCAACGCCAGGGTGCGCTGCGCGACCTGTTTTTCCAGTTCAGCGTTCTGATCAGCCAGCCGGTCGTGCGCGTGTTTCAGTTCCAGATGCGTGCGCACACGCGCCAGCACGGTCGCTGGTTTGATCGGTTTGGTGATGTAGTCCACCGCGCCCAGATCAAAACCCTTCTGTTCATCCTCCTCAGCCGCCAGCGCGGTAATGAAGATCACTGGAATGCGCGCGGTGGCCGGGTTCTCGCGTAGTTTTGCCAACACCGTGTGGCCGTCCATCCCGGGCATCATCACGTCGAGCAGCACCAGATCCGGCATCGGCTGCGAATTGGCCGCGCGCAAAGCCTGGTCGCCGTTGCGCGCGGCGCGGACCAGGTAATGCGGCTGCAATAACGCCGACAGAACCGCCAGATTCTCCGGTTGATCATCAACGATCAGCAGGGTGGATTGCGCTGTCATGGGGTGAAACTCCGTCTGTTAAACCTAAGTTCATCGCGGGTTGAGCGATTTGAGTAATACCAGAGCCTGATCGTAGTCGAAAGCGGCGATCAATCGGCCCACTTCATCGACGCTGCCGCCTAACAGCGGGCGTAAACGCGGTGCGGCGGCCTGCAACATCGGGCCGGCGCGGGTATCCAGGTCGCCCAGACACTGCTCGATCTGATCCAGTTCATGCCGCAAATCCGCCGGCAATACACCGCCGTTGCTGGCGGCGTGTGATGTCGGCGCTGGCAACGTTTCAGCTTGTGGACTGGCCGGCGCTGACACCACTTCCACCGACGCCGGATTCACTTCAAGTTCCAGTTGCAGCCAAAAGCGGCTGCCCTTGCCCGGTACGCTGTCGACACCGACTTCGCCGCCCAGCACATGCGCCAGTTGCTGCGCCAAGGCGAGGCCGAGGCCGATGCCCTCGAACTGCCGCTCCGGGCGGTCATCGAGCTGGCTGAATGGCTGGAACAACCTGGACTGGTCGGCGGCGGCAATGCCGATGCCGCTGTCTTCGACGACAAAGCGCAGCTTGCAGCGCGCGCCATCGCGACCGATCAGTTGCGCCCGCAACCGGACACCACCGCGCGCGGTGAACTTGACCGCGTTATCGACAAACTGAGTCAGGATGCGTGTGATCAGCCCGGCATCGCCAATTAGGCCGGACGGCAGGGCCGGGTCAATTTCGATGCGGGTTTTCAGACCCTTTTGCGCGGCGGCGGCGAAGCCACGCTGGCTGGCTTCGGTGAGCAAGCTATGTGGCTGGAATACAGTTTCACTCCGGCTGATCGTGTCATCGTCCAGGCGCGCATAGTCCACTACGCCATTGATCAGTTCGAGCAGATGATCCGACGCATCGACAATGCGCCGCGCCAGATCCTTTTCACCGGGCGGCAGGCCGGTATCGCGCAACATGCGGGAATAGCCAAGGATGGCGTTCATCGGCGTGCGCAATTCATGGCTCATGGTGCCGAGAAAGCGGCTCTTGGCGCGGCTGCCCGCCTCGGCGGCATCACGCGACAGGCGCAGATCATCGGCCAGGTCTTCGAGTTGCGCGGTGCGTTGCCGCACCAGGCCTTCCAGATTCTCGTTGTGGTGCTGAATCTCCGCCCGGCTGGCGTCCAGGTCGCGGTTGGTCAGCAACAGGGCGCGATTCTGCTGCGTCAGCGTGGTGTAGATATCGACCAGCGCATGGCTCAGCGCTGCCGGTGGCGGGCTGGTCTCGGCGCCGCGCGCCTCGTCGTAAGCCTGCGCCGGGCTGGCGCCGGCTTGCAGCGCGCGCACCTGCCGCGCCATCGCCTGATCTTCACCCAGAATATGCAACACCAGCCAACTGGCGAGGAACGACAGCAAACGGTCGCCGGTGAGGCCGCCTTGCGTGGCAAACGCCTGCACCATGTCGCTCACTTGCTGCGCGAAATAGGCATGTGATTCATGGTGATGAGCGCTGGCGCGCGGGTCCATGCCAAGCTGCGCCATCATGTCTTCTTCGGTGCGGAAATGGATCGCGGCGTAATCCAGCAAGCCATCCAGCAGGGGGCGGATATCGCTGATCGATTCATGGCTGGACGCCGCCAGCAACGGTGCGGCCTGGTTGAGCATATCGACCAGGCCGCGATGCTGGCGATCGACAATCTCGATGCCGGTTTCCAGATGATTATTCCAGACCATGAAGGTCATGTTGTTGCCTCGGCGGCCGCGTGGTCAGCCTCCAGTTTTCGCCAGATGACCTGCGCCGCGTCGAAATCGAACTGTTCGATCGCCCCTTGCAGGCGTTCAAAATCATTGCCCATCCAGGCGCGCAGCAGCGATGCGTGTTCAGCCAGCAGATCAAGCGAACGGGTATTGCTGGCGTCAAGCTGGGTTTTCAATTCTGCCCGGATGGCGGCCAGCTGTTGCAGGTCTTCCACCCCTATTGGCGCCGCTGATGCCGAGGCTGCCAGTTCCGGCTGCGACGATGACGCCGACCCCGGCAATACCGCCAGGGCATGCTGTAAATCCTGCATGCTATTGGCGATGGCATCGATCAGGTCGGGATCGGCGGTACCGCTGGCATGCAAACATTTCTCCAGTTGCAACGCCTGCTCGGACAGCCGGATCGCACCCAGCGTAGCCGCCACGCCCTTCAGACCATGCGCTACCTGCCGCGCAGCGGCCAAGTTGTTGGCTGCCACGTGTTCGGCTACCAGGACATGGTCGCCGGCATGCGAGGCGCTGAATTGATGCAACAGCTTGAGGTACTTCTGCAGATCGCCGTGCAGCGCGGCCAATGGCCGCGTGACTTGCAGGCCGGGTATCAGCGACAAGCGGGCAAGCAGGCTATTCTCATCGCGTGCAGCATCCAACTCATGTACCGGCGGATTGGCCAGCCGCGACAGTTGGGGAAACGGCTTGGGTAGCGGATTGGCGGAAGATTGGGCAGGCAACCATTTCAGCAGGCTGGCGTACAACGCCTGCGGGTCCACCGGCTTGGCCACAAAGTCATTCATGCCGGCCTCCAGACAAGCGAGGCGGTCTTCATCGAAGGCATTCGCAGTCATCGCCAGGATCGGCGTCTGTTGCCAACCCGGCAGCGCGCGAATCGCGCGAGTCGCATCCAGGCCGTCCATCACCGGCATCTGAATATCCATCAGCACCAGATCGAAAGCGCCCGCCCGCGCCTTGTCCAGCGCGACCTGTCCATTCTCGGCGCTGTCCACCGCCAAGCCGATGCCATGCAGCATTTCCAGCGCCACTTCGCAATTGATCGCGTTGTCTTCCACCAGCAATAGACGGGCGCCGGCATGCAGCTGGTGCAATTCGATTTCCCCCGCTTCGCAGGCGGTATCGGCCAGATCGGGCATGACACCATGGCCGCGTGCCAGCATGACGCTGAACCAGAACAGGCTGCCCTGACCCGGCTGACTCTGAATGCCCACCTCGCCGCCCATCAATTCGGCCAGATGCCGGGTAATCGCCAAACCGAGACCGGTGCCGCCATATTTCCGGGTGGTGCCGGAATCGGCTTGTTCAAACGGTTTGAACAACTGCGCGATCGCCGCCGGCGCAATGCCGATGCCGCTGTCTTCCACCTCGAAGCGCACCCGCAACTGATCTTCCGCTTCACCCAGCAGTCTGGCGCGCAGCTGGATGCCGCCGGTTTCGGTAAATTTCACCGCATTCGACGCCAGATTGAGCAGCGCCTGGCGCAGCCGGGTGGCATCGCCGCGCAGCCAGAGCGGCACGCTGTCGCTATCGACGCTGATGCTGAGACCTTTCGCCTGGGCGCTGTCGCTGATCATCGAACGCACATGGTCGAGCACCGCACTGAGCGCGAAATCCTGGGTTTCCAGCAACAGCTTGCCGGCCTCGATCTTGGACAGGTCGAGAATATCGTTGATGATCGAAAGCAGATGCCGGCCGGCGCTGTCTATCTTGTCGAGCCGCAATGCCTGAGCCGGGTCAATGCCATCGCGGCGGAGCAGATGGGTGAGGCCGAGAATGGCGTTCATCGGCGTCCGGATCTCGTGACTCATGTTGGCGATGAAGGCGCTCTTCGCCTGATTCGCGGCCTCCGCCTGGGTCTTCGCGACATCGAGCTCGAAGGTGCGCTTCGCCACCAGGTCTTCCAGATGATGGCGATAGCTGTCGAGTTCCTCGCCGATGCGTTTCTTGTCGGTGATGTCTTCTTTCACCGCAACATAGTGGGTCACTCTGCCGTCAGGCTGGCGCAGCGGCATGATGATGGCGAATTCGGCGTATTCGCTGCCGTCCTTGCGTTTATTGATGAACTCGCCCTTCCACGGCAGACCCTGTTTCATCGCCGCCCACAGAGAGTCGTAAGTGGCTTTCGGCGTCTTGCCGGAACGCAGAATGCGCGGCTTGTTACCGATGGCTTCTTCGCGGCTGTAGCCGGAATTTTTCACAAACGCTTCGTTGACGTATTCCACTTTGGTATCGAGGTCGGTGATGACGATGCTTTCCGGGCTTTGCTCCACCGCCAGCGCGAGTTTGCTTAACTGCGCCGCGGCAGCCTTGCGCTGGGTAATGTCGCGCGCGATGCCGATGGCATGCCAGCCGTCAGCGCGCTCGACCGCCGAGACGGACAGTTCCACCTGGATTTCGTGGCCGTCCTTGTGCAGGGCGGCGAGTTCCAGCGTTTTGCCGATCGCCGCGCCGGCGCCGGTGAGCTGGAACCGGGAAAAGCCAACGTGCGCCGCGGCCCGGAATCTTTCCGCTGGCAGGACTTGATGCAGGTTCTGCCCGAGCACCTCGTCTTGCGCATAGCCAAACAGCTTTTCCGCGGCTGGGTTCCAGTTGGTGATCCGGCCCTGTGGATCAAGCATGATGATGCCGTCCTGCGCGGTTTCGTTGAGCGAGCGGAAGCGGGATTCGCTTTCACGCAGGGCCGTTTCGGAACGGCGCTGGCTGACGATGCGCCAGATGGTGTTGGCGATCAGCTGCACCGTTTCCACATCCAGGTCGGTGTAGTTCTCCGGCTTGTTGCCGACGCCGGCCATCATGCGCACCAGGCCGGCCTCCATGACCGGCACGCTGATCATGCGCTCCAGATGGGCGTGGCCTTCCGGCAGGCCGTGTTTGCCGGCTGCACTGGCATAGTCATTGCACACCACTGGGGCGCGCCGCCGCAGCGCATCGGCCCAGATGCCGGCCTGGCTGATCGGGTAGTGCGTGTCGTAAACCGCCTGGCAATAGTGTTCCAGTGTGGCGCGCGACCAGGCCACCAGTTCGATGTTTTCCTGGTCGTCGTGGACGAAATGAATGAAGGCGATACGGCTGCCGGTAAGTTGCTCGGCCAGTTCCTGGCCGTATTGCATGAACGCGCGTTCGTCCATGCGTTCAGCGCGCCTGCAGGGTGAGGCTTTCCTCGTTCTGCTTGCGCTGGGTGATGTTGGTGTGCGCGATCACCACGCCCTCGGCTTCCGATCCCAGTGGCGTGGCGGTCATGCTGAACCAGCGCTGCTGATCCGGCGAGTGGCAGGGATATTCGAGGCTGAAACTGTCCAGCCGGCCTTCGATCACCGCCTGGATGCCGGTGCGTGCATCAACTGCGCCTTCCGAGGCGTAGCCGGTGCTGTGCTGGCAGATGCTCAGGTAGTTCGCGCCAACTCCAGTGTGCGCTGCAACCTGACCGGGTTCGATGGCGTTTTCCAGGGCGAAGCGGCGCCAGGGTTGGTTGACCGCGACGATGACGCCATCACGGTCCAGCACGGCGATCTCGGCGGCGACGGAATCAAGAATGGCATGTTTGAACGCTTCGTTGATGCGCAGGGCGGCATTGGCGGCTTCGGCCTGCTGGCGCGCCATGATCGCGTCGTCCATCAGGTTCAAGGCCGCCAAGCGGGCCATGCGCTGATTTTCCAGCGCGGCGCCCTGGTTGTCGCGCAACACCTTTTCGGACGCACGCCGGGTGATGCGCTCGGTCGCTTCATCAACTGCGCGACGGATTGCTGGCGCCAGGCGCGCCAGGCTGCTCTTCAGGATGAAATCGCTCAAACCAAAGTGCAGCAG
>CAZUSF010000065.1:0-10272 GCA_964623355.1 uncultured Thiobacillus sp.
TATCGCCTTGATTGGTGAGAAAGTCGCTTTGCCAGACCTGCAGATAAACCGCCCGTGCCGACAATGCGACAAAACCCGCGAACAGCAGGCCGAGGGTCAAGCGCGCGCGCCAGCGTTGCAGGTCGAGGCGCAACAACGGATGCGCGTGCGGGTGCAGGTTGGAGCGGCGGCTCATGGCTGCATATCCACCGGCATTGCCAGTTGCTCTGCCGATTGCGTTGCCAAATGTGTTGCCAATTGCATCGTCGGTTGCAATACATAGATGCGTCCCGGCGCCGGAATCACCATGTTGAGGCGTCCGCGCGCGACTTCTTCGACCCGGTTGTGCATCAGCCAGGTTGAGATCTCCAGTTGCAACTGCCCCCATTCAACTTCGAGTTCGCGTGCATGACTCTGCTCAGCCTGCAAGGTCACAAACAATTTGCGCGCCTGGTGGCGCGCGGAGACGACGGAAAGGGCGACAGCGACCAGCGCCACGGTGAGGATCAGGTTCAGTTTGACCATTCATCCCTCCAGCCCGGTGCGTCGGTACGCTCGGCAACCCGCATCGTGGCGCTGCGCGCGCGCGGGTTGGCGCTGCATTCGTAATAGTCCGGCTTGATCGCCTTGCCGACGAGTTGCAAACGGCCGCTACGCAAGGCGTCGGCGGTCACAGGAATTTCGGGTGGAACCCGTTCCCCGGCCGCTTCGTCGCGCATGAACCGTTTTGTCATTCGATCTTCCAGAGAGTGAAAACTGATCACGACCAGTCGCCCGCCCGGTTTCAGGGCAGCAACCGCCTGCGGCAACGCCGCTTCGATTTCTTCAAGTTCGCGGTTAATGAAAATCCGCACAGCTTGAAAGGTGCGCGTCGCCGGATCCTGGCCGCGTTCGCGGGTACGCACGGTGCCGGCGACGATGCTGGCCAACTGTCGCGTCGTGCTGATTGGAGCGAGCGCGCGCGCTTTAACAATCGCCCGCGCAACCTGTCTAGCAAACCGCTCCTCGCCATAGTTCCAGACAACTTGGGCAATCTCCTTTTCTTCTGCCTGATTCAGCCATTCCGCAGCGGTCATGCCGCGGCTGGTGTCCATGCGCATATCGAGCGGTGCATCAAAACGAAAGCTGAAGCCCCGCTCGGCTTCGTCCAGTTGCGGGCTGGATACGCCCAGATCAAACAACACGCCATCGACCGCTTCCACCGCCAACTCACGCAACACTTCGGTCAATTCCGAAAACGCCGCATGCACCATTTGCAACCTTGCATCTTGCATTTCTGCCGCTGCCGCCACCGCCTGCGGGTCGCGATCCAGCGCAATCAACCTGCCAACCGGACCCAACCGGGAAAGAATTTCCCGACTGTGTCCACCGCGCCCGAAGGTGGCATCGACATAAATGCCGTCCGGACGCATGTTCAGCGCATCCACCGCCCCTTGCAGCAGGACGGTGATGTGTCTTCCTGCTTCGCTGGATGCGATGTCGTTCACAGCGAAAAGCCCTTGAGTTCCTCCGGCAAGGTGCCATCCCGCGCGGCACTGTTGAGCATGTCCGGCAATTGCGCGGAGGCATCGAACTTGGCTTGCCAGGCAGCTTCCTGCCAGACCTGGAACTTGTTGCCCTGGCCAACCAGCACGACCGATTTCTCCAGCGCGGCGAACTTGCGCAGCAGCGGCGGAATCAGGATGCGGCCGGCGCTGTCCGGCTCGACTTCTTCTGCCGAGCCGACGACGACGAATTTCAATTGCTGGGTCAGCGGATGAAAGCCGGGGAGGCTGTTGATCTGTCGTTCCAGCGCTTCGAATTCAGGAAACGGATAGAGCAGCAAGCAGCCATTGGTCGGGTCAGCGGTGAGCATCAGATGGCTACCGCATTGCGTGGCCAGACGCTCACGGTAGCGCGCGGGAATGGCTAATCGCCCTTTCCCATCCAGCGCCAGTTGCGTTGACCCCCGAAATGCCACGTTATCTCCTCCGTGATGCACTGTGCGACACAAAACCACACAGTTACCCACTTATCCCCACTATAGAGAACACAATTCCCCACCGTCAAGCTGAAAAAAAGGATTTTTTTTAATGGCATCAATGACTTAGATGCCGATCAAAAGGGAAATATTCAATTGAAATCGAGTGATAGATGCGCAACTTAATGTCGAACATTAAGTTGCGGCTGGAAGTGCTCGGAAATCGGGCCGTCGCTGCGAGTAAGTTGGGCAGCCAATGCGAGAGAGGGGGAGTTGGCCGATAAGCCGGGTTCTGTCGTGGGCAGCCATTCATCTGGGACGATGGTCACCCATCGCCTCAAGCAGCCTACCCGCAGGCTTCGACGAGCCGCCGATGTCAAAGACACAAGGTCATTGACGCGCCTGCCTATTTGGCTTTGCTCCGAGTGGGGTTTACCTTGCCGTCCGTGTTGCCACGTCCGCGGTGAGCTCTTACCTCGCCATTTCAACCTTACCTGATCCGGCCTTGCGGCCAGCCATCGGCGGTATCTTTTCTGTTGCACTTTCCGTCGCCTTGGGCCGGGGTTTGCACCCTCGACTTATAGCGCCCAGGCGTTACCTGGCACTCTGCCCTGTGGAGCCCGGACTTTCCTCTACACGGTAAACCGTGCAGCGGCTGCCTGGCCAACTCCGGTGCGCAGTATAAAGGGGCGGAGGGAGAAATCCCGGGCTAATACTGCTTGAACCTTGAAACTGGTATGTGGTTGGAAAGGGTTGGAAGAGGAGCGGCGAAGTTGTTGAAGTCGCACTTCTGGCGCAGGTTTTCGGCTTTTGTCATCGAAGCTTCACGACTATTCGGGATGATATCCACCTGATTGTTAAAGTGGAGTGAGTCATGTCGATCAAGTGGGAAACTGAATTGCGTGAGCCAATTGAGGATGACGAAATGGATGATGTCTTTCAGCCTGGTGACAGTGAAGATGATTTCTTTGGTTTCAGTGAATGCGCGTCCGACCCTTGCCTGGGGGATTGGCTGCATCTCGCATTCTGATGCAACGGGTATCTCCTTTGGCTAGCAGCCTGTCGGATTTTCCCCGCTTATACCCCCCGGGACTTTGCAGCCGACGATTCCAAAGTCCGACAGGCTGCTAGGTCAAAAACCGGCCTTTTGCACTGATCCGAACCATTCTGCGGATCATCTCCGCTTCAAACATGACTGCAAGAATGTTTTGCGCAAATCGCCTTTCTTGCCGACTGCTTGCTTGTTGCAATCGACCATCCGCTGTTGCGATGTGGTGAGCGGTTTTTTCTGCTCGACGGCATGCGAGAGGGGTGCCGACAGGAGTGTCGACACGACCAGGTTAGCCATCATTGCGTGAAGTACTGTCATGCGCTCTGGATCCTAGAAAACTCGGTTCGATCGCAATTAATTGAGCAGACCTTTCAGTCTTTTCTTCAACTGATCTTCCGCACTTTCCTTCTTTACGGGGGCGGGTGCCGGTGCTGCTGCCGGTGCCGGGACGAGGGCAGGCTCAGGGGTGACTTGCGTCGGCATCGGGTAGGAAATGACCTTGGCCTTTTCTTCGGCGGCTGCTTTCGCATTCCAGGGTTTGCCGTCGGGGCCTTGCTTGATGCCTTCGATCAGCAGCGTGATATCGACTTCATTGCCGATCAGGCCTGTCGGCGTGAACTTCGTGATGCCGTAATCGGATCGGTTGATACGCGTGGTGGCTTTGAAGCCAGCGCGCATGCCACCCCAGGGATCAGGGCCGATGCCAAGAATCTGATATTCCATCGTGACCGGCTTGGTTACGCCATGCAGGCTGAGTTGGCCTGTCAGCGTGCCTTTGTCGGCAGTGACTGGTTTGACGCTGGTGGAGACAAACTTCATCTCGGGATATTTGCTGGCGTCGAGGAATTCATCGGTCAAGGTGTGCACATCACGCCGCATGTGGCTTGAATTCAGGCTGTAGACACTGATCACGGCATTGACTGAAGATTGAGCCAGGTTGCTCAAATCAAGCGCAACGGTGCCTTTGATATCGTGAAAAGTCCCGCTTGTGCGGGCAACGATGTGGCGCAATTCCCAGTTGGCGAAACTGTGCGCGGTATCAATAGCGAAGGTTTCGACTTCGGCCTGGACTGGCGCCGACAGCGCAAGGCCAAGAGCGACGCTGAGCGAGATAAGGGAAAGTCTGGTTCGGTTGGTGTAGGTGGTGTTTTGCATGATGTCTCCTCGTCAAGTAAATATTCTGGTGCTTAATAGACACCAAGGGGCCGGTATTTCCGAGCCCGTTTTATAGCATCATGAAGTTTCTCGGGGTGTGACTCCTGGCACACCCCGAGCTGGCAAACCACGACTCGGTACACAACAGCGGGGCGTGCGTGCAACCCCGCCCGTTCCCGTTTCAGCGCCAATTGTTGTCACGCTTTTCTGAACGAATGTTGCGTTCGGCACGATCAAGCCGCTGATCAAGTTCCACCCATTCATTCCGACTCAGGTGACGATCATCCAGATAATCTCTCTGCAACAGTTCGATTTCTTTTTGCTCACGCATCAATTTCCTGGCTTCACGTTGAGACAGGTTGCCGACACGCAGGCCATGCATGATTTTTTCCATCTGTGTCTGTTGCCGGCTATCAATTACATAGCTTGCTTCGCGTGATTTGAAGCCGCGTGAAGCGTCATGGTCATAGTTGGCGCGAGCAAAGCCGGAGCGATCGGGGGAATGCGGAGCGTAGGGGGTGGCGAAATGTGTTGCGTGATTGCCCCAACTGTTCGCTTGGCTTGCCCCGGCAAGCAGGGTCAGCGAGGCAAGGGCGGCGATGGCCAAGGTTTTGACGATGCGATTGTTTTTCATGACATGCTCCTGAGGAAGGTGAAGGGCCGACGCACTGCACGTGTGTCGGTGAGCTCACTTTAGAGCGCTGCTGTAAGCCTCCCGTGACCGGGCTGTTTGCAATTGTTACGAATGGTTTCATCCCGCCTGTGATGTTTTCCCGGTATTGATTCAATCTGGTTAAGCCCCGCAAATGCGGCGACGTTTAAACTGTGGCCTGCTTTTTATGTTGTTGAATCGTCATGAATGACGAAAAAATGACAGGTGATTAATCCTTGTTCGCGTAGCTATCTGTTTTGACTCGGTTTGGATCTGTTATCCGTGGCAGCTCAAGAGGTCTGTAAATTGCTTGCACAAGCACTCATGATCAAATCAATTCATACCGGCGGCATTGTTGTCCGCATGCATGGCAACCGTGTCGGCAACCGCATCTCGTGCACCGCATGTGCGGGTTTTACGTTGATAGAACTGGCCATTGTTCTGGTGGTGATTGGTCTGCTGCTGGGCGGAATTCTCAAAGGCCAGGAACTGATCGAGAGCGCACGGGCGCGAAATCTGATCTCCCAGCTTGACAGTATCAAGGCCGCCTATTTCACCTTTCAGGATAAATATGGCGCGCTGCCGGGGGATTACCCCGGGGCTTTGGCGCGATCCAATCTGTCTGGCATTGAAAACGATTCCATCGGCGGTAATTCGGATGGCGTGGTGCGGGATACGCCGCAAGCGCGTGAAAGCCTGCTGGTCTGGGTGCATTTATCGCATGCGAATCTGATTTCAGGGCATTACCGCGCCAGCGGCAGCCAGCCTGACCCTGCTTCGGAATGGCCGCGCAACCCGTATGGCGCAACCTTGCAGTTGCAATACGATGCCCAGTTTGCCGGGTCTGGAGGTGCGTCCAGGCTGAACCTGAAGACCGGCAGCCAGGTGCCGGCGCGGATTCTGGCCGAGATTGATCGCAAGATCGACGATGGCCGCGCCAACAGTGGCCAGTTCCGTTTCAGCGCCTACGATGGAGGTGGCGGTCCACCGTCTGAAAGCCGCTGCTTTGACCCGCAAAGCGGGTATTGGCGGGCGGCCGAAAATGAGTCGAATTGCGGCGCTGCGGCGCTGTTTTGAATTTCAGCTGCCACGCAAGGCGATTTCCGCAGCCGCCAGCGAATCCGGTTCGCCTCTGAGCAGCACGATATCGCCCGCTTCAAGTCGTGTTTCCGGGCTGTATTCCGCACTCGGATTGCCGGGCCGTCGGATGCCAACGACGCTGGCGCCCCATTTCTCAAACGCTAGTGCGGCCAGCGTCTTGCCGCAACCAGTATGTCGGGGTTCGAGCAGGACTGAAGTCAGACGCTCGCCACCTGTTTCATCCTCGGTTTCGTCGGTCAAGCCGCGAAAATAACCGCGCATCGCGCCGTAACGGGCTTCCCGTGTCTGCCGGATGCGTTTCAGCACGCGGGTCAATGGCACGCCGGCCATCAGCATGGTTTGCGAGGCGAGCATCAGCGCACCTTCCATGACTTCCGGCACCACTTCACTGGCGCCGGCTTCGCGCAGTCGATCCAGGTCGTTGTCATCCACGGTGCGGACGATGATCGGTGCATCGGGTCGTAAGCGCTGCACCGAGGCAATGATTTTCAGTGCCGAGGGCGTGTGCGCGAAGCTCACCACAACCGCTTTGGCGCGTTGCACGCCGGCTGCCATCAAGACTTCGGCGCGGGTCGAATCACCGAAAACTACGTTGTCGCCCGCTTGCGCTGCGGCACGCACCCGGCGCGGATCATGGTCGAGTGCGATGAACGGGATATGTTCCGATTCGAGCAGCCGGGCCAGGCTCTGGCCGCTGCGGCCGTAACCGCACAGGATCACATGTTTTTGTTTGCCGAACGCGCGCGCGGCGATCTCATGCACGCCACGCGCCTGTTCCATCCAGGCGCCGCCTTCCATACGTTGCGCCAGGCGGGTTCCCGCCATCAGCAGCAAGGGCGCCGCCAGCATCGATAAAACCATAGCCGCCAGGATGATCTGATGCATTTCAGGCGCCAACAGGCTGTTCGCCAGGGTCAGGCCGAGCAACACAAAACCGAATTCACCGGCTTGAGCCAGACCGGTACCGACGCGCATCACGACGGGCCAGGATTGGGTAAACAATCCGGCCAGCAGGGCGATCACCAGCAGTTTGCCAAAGACCAGCAACAACAGGATGACCAACACGTTGTCCCAATGCTGGGCGACGATTTTCAGATCCAGCATCAGGCCGACTGAGACGAAGAAGAGTCCCATCAGCACATCCCGGAATGGGCGGATATCGGCCTCGACCTGATAGCGATATTCCGTTTCGGCGATCAATACGCCGGCCAGGAAAGCGCCCAGAGCGAGCGAAAGCCCGGCGCGGTCGGTGATGTAAGCCAGCCCAAGGGTGACCAGCAAGACGTTGAGCATGAACAATTCGCTCGACTTGCTTTGCGCGACGATGTGAAACCACGGCCGCATCAGCTTCTGTCCAACTGCCAGAATCAGCGTCAGGACCAGCACGGCTTTCAGTGAGGCATACAGCAAGGCTTCCCCCAGGCCGCTGCTTTGCGCCAGCGCCGGGACAAAGATGATCAGCGGCGCGACGGCCAGATCCTGGAACAGCAGCACGCCGAGAATCAGGCGACCATGCTCGCTATCGAGTTCGTCGCGTTCAGACAACAATTTGCTGACGATGGCGGTGGAAGACATGGCGATGACGCCGCCCAGCGCCAGGCCGGTTTCCCAAGGCAGGCCAAGAAGGAGACCGCAGACCATGACGATGAACATGCTGATCGTGACTTGCAGGCCGCCGAGTCCGAATACGGCCATCCGCATGGTTTTCAGGCGGGCAAGCGAAAACTCGAGGCCGATCGAGAACATCAGGAAGACAACGCCGAACTCGGCCAGATGCGCGGTCGGCGAATCCGCACCCATGCCATGCAAAAAAGGCCCCAGGCCAATACCGATCAAGACGTAACCGAGCAAAGCCGGCATGCCGGCGGCTTTCAGCAGCGCCAGGGCGAAAACACCGGCGGCGAGCAGGATAAGTGTGAGTTCGAGCGTGGAGTGCATTTCGTTTGCTAGAGCGGTCTGGGGCTAATCGCTATACTTGCAACCCATTATGTTGGGTTCCATTATGACATCCCACTCCCCATCTCCCGCCGAGATCATGGATCTCGCCAGGCGTACGCTGGAAATCGAAGCTGCTGCAGTTTTGCAACTGGTCACGCGCGTCGATGACAGTTTTTTGCGCGCCGTGGAAACCCTGCTTGCCTGTAGCGGCCGGGTAGTTGTTTCCGGCATGGGCAAATCTGGCCATATCGGCGGCAAGATTGCCGCGACCTTGGCGAGTACCGGTACGCCCTCTTTTTTCATGCATCCAGCCGAAGCCAGTCATGGCGATCTGGGCATGATCACCGGCCAGGACGTGGTCATCGCGCTGTCCAATTCCGGTGAGAGTGCTGAACTCGCGGCGATTTTGCCGCTGATCAAACGGCGCGGCGCCAAGCTGATCAGCATGACCGGCAACCCCGCTTCCACGCTGGCGAAGGCATCGGATATCCATCTTGATGCGAGCGTCGAACAAGAAGCTTGCCCGCTCAATCTCGCCCCCACCGCCAGCACGACCGTGGCCTTGGCGCTGGGCGATGCGTTGGCGGTGGCGACGCTGCATGCGCGTGGTTTCAGTGCCGAGGACTTTGCCCGCACGCATCCGGGCGGCGCGCTGGGACGGCGTTTGCTGGTGCATGTGCATGATCTGATGCATCGCGATGCGGCATTGCCGGTGGTCGATGAGTCCGCCAGCCTGAAACAGGCTTTGCTGGAAATGACTCGCAAGGGTCTTGGCATGACCGCGGTGGTCGATGCCGACTCCCGCCTGGTCGGTATTTTTACCGATGGTGACCTGCGTCGATTGCTTGATCACGATGTCGATGTGCGCAGCGCGATGATTGCCCAGGTCATGCATCGTCAGCCGCATACCGTTGCGGCTTCTGATCTGGCGGTCGAGGCGGTGCGACTGATGCAGGAATACAAGGTGAATGGCCTGTTGGCGCTGGATGATGACGGTCGTCTCGCTGGCGCATTGAATATGCACGATCTTTTGCGCGCGGGGGTGGTATGAGGTACATGGCATGAATCAGACGGAACAAGCCGGGGCGGAAATTCGGTTGGATATCGAACAGCGCGCTCGCGCGGTGCGCATGCTGGTGTTCGATGTCGATGGGGTGCTCACCGATGGCAGCCTGTTCTATGACAATCAGGGACAGGAATACAAAGCCTTCAATTCGCGCGACGGCCATGGCATCAAGATGTTGCGCGCCAGCGGTGTCGAGACCGGCATCATTACCGGGCGCACGTCCCAGATCGTGCTGCACCGCGCCCGCAATCTGGGCATTGGGCATATCTACCAGGGCGCGGAAGACAAACTGGAAGCGCTGCATAGCCTGTTGCGGGAAACCGGTCTGGCGCCAGAGCAGATCGCCTATATGGGCGACGATGTGGTCGATTTGCCGGTGTTGAATCGGTGTGGTCTGGCGATCACCGTGCCGGATGCGCCGGATGAAGTGAAGCGGCGCAGCCATGTGATCACCTTGGCCAATGCCGGGCGCGGCGCAGCGCGAGAAGCATGTGAATTGATCATGCGGGCGCAAGGCACCTGGGCGGCCCAGATCGCTCTCTACGACCGCTGATCGCAGCCTGTCGCAGCCCGGATTGCTGACTGATCCCACCCGGATATTACAAACATGAGCCTGGGCTACCATGTTCACTGGCCACCGTTGGTGTTGGCCTTGTTTCTGGCGCTGCTCGCCTTCTGGCTGAATCAGGTCGCGGTGCGGATGCCTTCCGTTGACGACGCCGGTTTCGCGCATGAGCCGGACTACATCGTCGAGGAGTTCAACGCATTGGCGTTCAATGAAGCGGGCAAGCCACGCCATCGGTTGATTGCAGAACGCATGACGCACTATATGGATGACGACACCACCGTGCTGGACAAGCCGATGTTTTTCTCGCTCGATCAGTCGCTACCGGTGGAAGTCAGGTCACAGCGGGCGCAAATTTCGGCCGATGGCAAGCAGGTCTATTTTCTGAATCAGGTACGCCTCACCCGGGCTGGCGGGGCAGGGCAAATGCCTGCCAGCCTGGATACAGAGTATCTTCACGTCTCACCGGATGAACGCATCATGCGCACGAATCAATTTTTCACGCTTCGCCAGGGCGCTTCGGTGATCACTGCGAATCAGTTGATGATTGATGACGGCAAGGGTCTGATGACGCTTTCCGGTGGCGTCAAAGCGGTTATTGAACAATCATCTCAACTCCCACAATCAGGAAATCAAAAAAATGCGCGTTGAATGGCTGTTTGTCAGTCTGGTTTGCAGCTTATCGATGCTGGCTTTCCCGGCCCATGCCGAAAAGGCCGACAAATCGAAGCCGATTAACCTTGAAGCGGACAGCGTTCGGGTTGAGGATGCCAAGCAAACCGCGATTTATGAAGGCCATGTCGTG
>CAZUSF010000066.1:0-10174 GCA_964623355.1 uncultured Thiobacillus sp.
GCGGTGATTCTGGCGTTCATTCCGATGGCCTTCGTCACCGGCATGATGGGGCCGTTCATGCTGCCGATTCCGTTCAACGTGCCGGTGGCGATGATCGCCTCCATCGTCATCGCCTACATGGTGGTGCCATGGGCAGCAAACCTGTGGCTGGCGAGGAAGGCGGCGCGGGAGGAAATGGAACGCACGCCTTGCCTGGAAGAGCCGTGCTCGCAACCACCGGATGCGCTGCAACGCGCCTATATGGCGGTGCTGACGCCGCTGATCCGTTCCGGCGCCAAGCGCAATATCACCTTCGTGGTGGTGTTCTTCTTGCTGGCAGGCGCGATGTTGATGCCGGCCTGGCAGTTTATTCGCCCGTCTGGCCTTAATGGACCGCTGTCGATGTTCGGTGTCGAATTGAAAATGCTGCCCAACGACAACACCAATACCATGTTGTTGCAGGTCGATATGCCGGTCGGCACCGCTTTGGCGGCGACTGATCAGGTGGCGCGCGAAGTCGGCGCGGTGGTCGGCAAGCATCCGCATGTGACCGACTATCAAACCTTCCTCGGCATCACCGCGCCGATCGACTTTGCTGCGCTGGTGCGCGGCGACATGATCAAACGCGGCAGCAATATGGCGCAGTTACGGGTCAATTTTGTTGATAAACATCATCGCAGCGATTCTTCGCATGACATCGCCATCCAGTTGAACGACTCGTTGCAGGCTGTGCGTCAACAATTTCCGAGCGCACGCATCAAGCTTTACGAGACGCCGCCCGGACCGCCGGTACAGGCACAGATTCTGGCCGAGTTGTACGGCCCGGATTACGACCTGCTGCGTGGCGCTGCGCCTGAAGTGAACCGGGCGTTCGAGCAGATCTATGGCATGGTCAACGTGGACAATTCGGTCACCGCCGATTCGGATACCTTCCGCGTCTTTGTCGACAATGAAAAGGCGATGCTCGCCGGCATTCCGGCCGGTCAGGTGGCCAAGACCCTGCGCGATTACGTGAATGGCTTCAAGGTCGGCATCCTGCATGTGGAAAGTGCACGCGAGCCGATCGACATCCAGGTTCGCCTGCCGCGTGAGTTGCGCGCCAATCCGGAGACGTTGATGAATCTGCGCCTGACCAATCCGCATGGCATGCAGGTGCCGCTGTCGGCCATCGCCAGCGTCAAACGCGTCCCGCTGGAGAAGCCGATTTACGATCGCGACCAGCATCCGATGGTGATGGTGGGGGGCGAATTGCTCAAATCGAGCCCGGTTTATGCGGTGCTGGCGCTGGACGAAATGCTCGACGGCAAGAAACTGGCGAATGGCACCACCTTCACCACCGGCAACCTCGGCTTCACCCAGGCGAGTCCGAAGGACGTGGTGGAAAACACCCTGCTCTGGGGCGGTGAAATGCGCCTGACGCTGGATGTGTTCCGCGACCTCGGCTCGGCGTTCATCGTGGCCTTGATCCTGATCTACCTGATGCTGGTCGGCTATTACAAGTCGTTCGGGTTGCCGGTCATCGTCATGGGCGCGATACCGTTGACCCTGGTCGGCGTCTTCCCCGGTCACTGGGCGACCAGCCAGGCGTTTACCGCGACATCGATGATCGGTGTCATCGCGCTGGCCGGCATTGTGGTGCGCAACTCACTGTTGCTGATCGACTTCATCCTCGATTACCGCAAACAGGGGTTCGAACTCGAACGAGCGGTGATCGAAGCCGGCGCGGTCCGTTTCCGCCCGATTCTGCTCACCGCGCTGGCAATCATCCTGGGTTCCGCCATCATGATTACCGATCCGGTGTTCGGAGGCCTCGCGGTATCGCTGATTTTTGGTACCTTTGCGTCCACCGCTCTCACCCTGGTGGTGATCCCCCTGATGTATTACTTGTGGCAGCGTAAAGCCGCATCCAACTAAAAGGAGTTATTCATGACTATCGAACGCATCATGCGAATTCTCGCTGGCAGCATGATTCTGCTGTCCCTCGCCCTGGCCCATTTCAGCGGCCAGATCGACCTGAGCAGCCTGTCCTGGCTCTGGTTCACCGCGTTCATCGGCGTCAACCTGCTGCAATCCGGCTTCACCGGTTTCTGCCCGCCGGAATTCCTGCTGAAACGGATGGGCTTCAAGGAGGGGGGCAACGCCTGCAGCAAGTAAAAGGTAAACTTGCCGCCTTTTGCAAACCGCTACAGGGTATTCATGGACTTCATCATTCAAAACATCTGGCTAGTCTTGCTGGTCGTCATCTCCGGTTTCATGTTGTTGGGCGGCGGCAGTCTGTTCGGCAAAATTTCCGGTATCAATCAGGTCGGGCCGCAGGAAGCCGTGCTTTTATTCAATCATGAAGATGCGCTGGTGCTTGATGTGCGCGAGCAATCGGAATGGTCGGATGGTCATATCGGGAAAGCCAAGCATATTCCGCTCGGCCAGTTGAAAACGCGCCTGAATGAACTGGAGAAATACAAGGACAAGCCCATCGTCGTGGTTTGCCGCAGCGGCAACCGTTCCGGCAGCGCCTGCGGCACGATGAAAAAGGCTGGATTCGAAAAGATGTACAACCTCGCCGGCGGCATGATGGCCTGGGAACAGGCCGGCTTGCCGCGCGAACGCAAATAAGGAAACGTCATGCCCCCAGTCAAGATGTACTGCACTGCTGTTTGTCCCTACTGCACCATGGCCGAGCGTCTGTTGATCAAGAAAGGCGTTAGCCAGATTGAAAAGATTCGCGTCGATCTCGACCCTGCCCTGATGCAGGAAATGATGCAGATCACCGGTCGTCGTACCGTGCCGCAAATCTATATTGGCGAGCGCCACGTGGGTGGTTTCGATGATCTGTCGGCACTCGATGCCGGCGGTGAACTGGAGCCGTTGCTGGCGGCTTGATGCAGGTTTGCTGTTCTCCGGGCGGAGAACAGCAGCCTTGATTTTCGGCCGGCGAGCGCCATCTGGTTCCAACTACACGCATTCTGGAGTTCAACATGGAACTGGTTTGTCCCGACTGCGGCGCGGTCAATCGCGTCCCCGCCGAACGCCTGCAACAGCAGCCCAAATGTGGCAAGTGCGGCGCTGCAGTCCTGCCCGCGCATCCAATCGACTTGACTGCGGCGAACTTCGACAAATTCATCGCCCGCAACGAATTGCCGGTGCTGGTTGATTTCTGGGCGCCCTGGTGCGGTCCCTGCAAGCAATTTGCACCGACCTACAGCCAGATGGCCGGCCAGTACATTGGCCGCGTCCGATTTGCCAAGGTCAATACCGAAGCCGAACAACAATTGGCCGGACGCTACTCGATTCGTAGCATTCCCACGTTAGCCTTGTTCAAGCAGGGGCAGGAAGTGGATCGGGTTGCCGGCGCGTTGCCGGCGCAACAACTGCAAGCCTGGCTGGCACGCTTCGGATAAACCCCGGCAGGAGGCGGGTTTCCGACAAGCACATTGGCTATAATGCCGCACCATTTTTTACTCACTTTACTCACCGGACTCTGAAATGACTGAACAACAAGCGCAGCAGCCTGCCGTACCCAGCTTCAATATCGAAAAAATCTACATCAAGGATCTGTCTGTCGAAGTGCCTAACGCACCGGCCATTTTTCTTGAGCGCGACGCACCCCAGATCGATATGCAGTTGAATACCCAGAGCGCCCCGGTGGATACCCAGAATGGTATTTATCAGACCATCCTGACCTTGACCATCAATGCCAAGATCAATGACAAGGCGGCGTTCCTGGTTGAGTTGCAACAGGCGGGCATCTTCCGCATCCAGAATCTGCCGCAAGAAGCGATGGAGCCGGCGCTGTCGATTGGCTGCCCGAACATCCTTTTCCCCTACGCCCGTGAAGCGGTCTCCGATGCGGTGCTGAAGGCAGGCTTTCCGCCGCTGATGCTGCAACCGGTGAACTTCGAAGTGCTTTACATGCAGCAGCAACAAGCTCAGCAGGCTTCCGGCCAGCCCAACTGATCCACGTTTCCAGGCGCCGCAACGCCCAGTCATGACGCTTTAATTATGCGTATTTCGATACTAGGCGCCGGTGCCTGGGGTACTGCCCTGGCAATACGTCTGGCCGCGCATGCCTCGGTCATTTTGTGGACCCGTTCCGCCGAGCATGCGCAAAGCATGCAGCAAGAGCGGGAAAACCGGCGCTACTTCCCCGGTCACATTCTGCCCGCCAGTATTGGCATCGCGGCTGATCTGGAAGCGGCGCTAATCGGCGCGGATCTGCTGATTGCTGCAGTGCCGAGCAATGCGTTTCGATCTCTGGCAACCGCTTTGCGTGCGTCGGCCACCGATGTTCCGCTGGTCTGGTTGTGCAAGGGACTGGAGACCGGCAGCCAGAAACTGAAGCGTGGCCTGCACATCCGCCGGCTGCGGTGCTGTCCGGCCCCAGCTTTGCCCACGAAGTCGCGAGTGGTTTGCCCGCAGCGTTGACCGTGGCAAGCCTGGATGCCGACTTTGCCCGCCAGGTGGCGCGCGAACTGCACGATGCCAAAATGCGCCTGTATGCCAGCAATGATGTCATTGGCGTCGAACTGGGCGGTGCGGTGAAGAATGTCATCGCGATCGCGGCGGGGATTTCCGATGGCCTCGGCTTTGGCTACAACGCCCGCGCTGCCTTGCTGACGCGTGGCTTGGCCGAACTGACCCGCTTGGGCCTGAAACTCGGGGGGCGGCCGGAAACCTTCATGGGTTTGTCGGGCATGGGCGATCTGATCCTGACCTGTACCGGTGATTTATCGCGCAATCGACAACTCGGCCTGCGTTTGGCGGCGGGTGAAAGCCTGGAAGGCGCGTTGCGTGAGCTGGGTCATGTCGCCGAAGGCGCCACGACTGCGCTCGAAGTGGCGCGTCTGGCGCGCGAGTTGGGCATCGATATGCCGATTACCGAGGCGGTGGCGCAGATACTGAATCAGGAAACACCACCACGAGAAGCGGTGGCTGCGCTGTTGGCGCGTGATTTGAAGGATGAGAGCGCTTAAATTGCCTGCGAAGTCTGATGCGTTGAAGCGCAGCTGTTTTTGACAGCAATCCGTCAGGAGTTCGCTTCATCATCCAGAGTCTGGTTCAGATTGTGGGAAACAATCTGGCGATCTTCCAGGATGTGACGCATCGACTTCATGCGTCCAAAACAGGCCGGGCAGACATGTTGGCCTTCTTCTGTGGTGATCCATCCAGCTCGCTCGGCCTCTTCGTCCGTGCCGTCAAACCAGTTGCGGCCATCGGTCAGGCGACGACCGATTCGCGAATCGCGTCCCATCACACGCCGCATCTCGATATAGCGGATGGCCAAGGGGTTGCAGATGTCGCAGAAGATGAAGCTGCGTCGCGCCATATCGACTGTCCAATTGGAAGATGAGCGGAAGGATAACTTTAGGCCTTGCCGCATCCAAGCCTTTTTCCGACTGCGCGCACGCTTTAGGCGTGATCTCCGGACTCGCCTTGATGCGGGAAGCGGATGCGGAACAAGGAGCCGCCATCCTGTCCATCGTCGACTTCGACCTGGGCGCCATGCCGCATGACGACTTCCTGCACGATCGCCAGGCCGAGGCCGCTGCCGGGCTGGTTGTTGCCGGGGATGCGATGAAAGCGTTCGAATACCCGTTCTCGCTGGTCAAGCGGAATCCCAGGCCCGTTGTCCTCCACCTCCAGCCACGTGCAGCTGTGATCGGCTGAGCCATAGCCGACCCGGACAGTGATCTTGCCGCCGCTCGGGGTATAGCGAATGGCGTTGTCGATCAGGTTGTCGATCAGGTCGCGCAAGCTGGCTTCGTCGCCCTTCACCGGGCAGGGTATCTCGGCCGCCTCGAAGCCGATGTCGATGTTCTTTTGCAACGCATCGGGCGCCCAGTGGGCGGCGATTGCTTGCGAAATCCGGTTCAGATCAAGTGTTTCCATCATTGCGCTGCGGCGCGCTTCCGGTTCGTTGCGCGCCAGGGTCAGCAACTGGGTGACCAGATGACTGCAGCGCTGCGCGCTGACGCAGATTCGTTCGAGTGCGTCACGCACCGGCTCGGAGACCTGTTCCCGCTTGGCCAGTTCGGCCTGTGCCTTGAGACCGGCGAACGGGGTACGCAATTGATGCGCGGCATCGGCGATGAAACGTCGGTGCGTGTCCATCATGGCTTGCAAGCGAGCGATGAGCGCATTCACTTCCTGAATCAGCGGACGCACTTCACCTGGCGCGCGGGTTTCATCGAGTGGGCGTAAATCGTTGCGTGGCCGCGCCGCAACCGCGCGACGCAGGCGCTCCAATGGTTCAAAGCCGCGCTTGAGGCCGATCCACACCGCGACCCCGGCAATGACGATGAAGATGAGCTGCGGAATGACGATGTTGCCAAGGATGCTGCGCCCCAGAATCAGGCGCGCCTGCACCGGTTCGGCGGCTTGGACCAGCATCGCCGTGCCGTTTGGCCGGATCACCGGCAGTGTCACCAGGCGAAGTTTTTCACCCTTGAACTGGGTGTCACGCAGCTGCGGTTGCGTCTGGTTGAAATCCACCGGTCGCGGTGAGGGCAGCAAACCGCTGGAGGCCAGCTTGCGGCCATCGGCATCGTGGACCGAATAACGAAAAGCGCGCGCATCCTCGAAAAAAATTGGCGCCCCGCTATTGGCCGCACCATTTTCAATATTCATGACATACCGGCTGGCGAGTAACTTGGCGCGCTCAAGCAGTACCAGGTCATACGGTTTGTTCGACAGACTGACCGCCGCCATGTAGCCGGTCACTGTCGAAAACAGCAACAACAGGAAAAGCGGCGTGAACAGCCAGTTGACCAGTTGATGGCGGAGAGAAAGGGTGTCGTCTTGCATCAGGCTTGGTAGGAAGGTGGCTGCGGCATGGCGCAGGGGGGAGATGCCTTTCCCCCTGCCTGGTTATCTTCTGACCCAGGAAAGAATGTAGGCGGCAATCGCCGCTGCGTCATTCAGATCAAGCCAGTCAGGCGCCGGCAGACCGGGCTTGCCGGCGGGTGGCGATTGATCCGCCGCCACCGCGATGAATTGATCATCTTCAGGAAACAACCAGGGTCGCGCGTTGGCTTCGCGCCAGACTTCCAGTTTGGTCAGGTTGGCATGCTTGTAGCCTTCCACCAACACCAGGTCACATGCAGACAGCCGAGCCAGATGGTCTGCCAGCGTGGGTTCCGGCGCACCGCGTAACTCGCCGACCAGCATCCAGCGATAGGGCGAGGTCAGCAAGGTTTCGTGCGCGCCAGCCTGGCGGTGTCGCCAGGAGTCTTTGCCAGCCAGGTCGATTTCGATATCGTGATGGCTTTGTTTGATGACTGAAACTTTGAGGCCGGCACTGATCAGCAGCGGCAGCAGTTTTTCGATCAGGGTGGTTTTGCCGCTGCCGCTATAGCCGGCGATGCCTAAGGTTTTCATGAGTCGATATTGAGTGGAGTTTTCCGTGGCAGGGCATGATCGAAGTCAAGGCATTCGAGGCAAGACTTGATCAGGATCAAACCTCTCGCTTTCCGAAGCCTGGCAGGCAAGACTATATTCCGTCGTTCCCAAGGTGAATTAAAACATCATGCACAACCTGATTGATCGTTTCGGTCGCCGTATCGAATACCTCCGCCTCTCCGTCACCGATCGTTGCGATCTGCGTTGTGCTTATTGCATTCCGGAAGGCTTCAAGGGGTTCGAGGAACCGGAACACTGGTTGACCTTTGACGAGATCGAACGACTGCTTGGTTTATTCGCCAGCCTGGGCATGAAACGGGTTCGACTGACCGGGGGAGAGCCGCTGCTGCGGCGCAATGTCGTCGGCTTGGTCGAACGAATCGCCGGGCTGCCGGGGATTGAAGACATTTCGCTTTCCACCAATGCCACCCAATTGGCGAACATGGCGCATGACCTGAAGCGCGCCGGGGTGTCGCGACTCAATGTCAGCCTTGATTCGCTGCGCCCGGAAACGGTGGAAAAGATCAACGGTCGTCCGGCGCTGGACAAGATTCTGGCTGGGCTTGAAGGCGCACGCGCGGCAGGTTTTGCGCCAATCAAGGTGAATATGGTGGTGATGCGTGAGAACGCCGATGAGGTGGATGACGTCGTCGCCTACTGCATGCAACGCGGCTTTGTACTGCGCTTGATTGAGTTGATGCCGATGGGCGATACCGCCCGCAAGATGGGCTACATCGATCTGCAACCGATCAAGGCGCGTCTGCAACAGCGCTTCGGCCTGATCGATACGGTGATGTCCGGCGGCGGGCCGGCGCGTTACCTGGGCAGCGCGGATGGCAAATTCAACGTCGGTTTCATCACGCCGATCTCGCAGCATTTCTGCGCCACCTGCAATCGGGTTCGGATGACTGTGGATGGCGTTCTGCATCTCTGTCTAGGCCAGGAGGACCGCGTCGATTTCCGCGCCATGATGCGGGCCGGCGCCAGCGATGCTGATCTCGTCGAAGCAATACGCAGCGCGATCGACATGAAACCGGAACGCCATGAATTCATCGAAGCGCCGCAAAAACTGGTGCGCTTCATGAGCATGACCGGCGGCTGACGCCAACTCTGTCCTGTCCAGCCTTCCGGCGAGCCTAAGCCGCTGTGGGTTAGGTCTGCGTGTTTGATTGCACATTGGCCTCTGTTGCTTTGCAGCACTAATGGGCCAATAACCTGACCTTATAACTGAATTGAAAAAATTGACTGTGCACACTCCGGCTGCGCGCATACCCTACTGCCCGCTTTGGTTTTTCTGTACCAACCACCTATCCCTTCCAAGGGTTTGATTTTTAAGAGGTTATTTATGCGATTGATTCTTCTCGGCGGCCCCGGTGCGGGCAAAGGTACTCAGGCTAACTACATCAAGGAACGCTACGGCATTCCGCAAATCTCCACCGGCGACATGCTGCGTGCTGCCGTCAAGGCCGGCACCGAAATGGGTCTGGCTGCGAAAAAGATCATGGACGCGGGCGGTTTGGTGTCCGACGAAATCATCATTGGTCTGGTGAAAGATCGCATCCTGGAAGCCGATTGCGCCAAGGGTTTCCTGTTTGACGGTTTCCCCCGCACCATTCCCCAGGCTGACGCGATGAAGGCCGCCGGCGTGCCGATCGATGCCGTGGTCGAGATCGATGTGCCGGATGCGGAGATCGTCAAGCGCATGTCCGGCCGTCGCGTGCACGTGGCTTCCGGTCGCACCTATCACGTCGTGTTCAATCCGCCCAAGGTCGACATGAAGGATGACGTCACCGGCGAAGATCTGATCCAGCGTGATGACGACAAGGAAGAAACCGTCAAGAAGCGTCTCGACATCTATCACGCGCAGACCGAACCGCTGGTCAAGTACTACTCCGACTGGGGCAATTCCGGTGTTGCCGGCGCGCCCCAGTACTTCAAGGTGTCTGGTGTTGGTGCCGTCGACGGCATTCGTGATGCCTGCTTCGCCGCCCTCGATTCGGTGAAGAAGTAAGCATGAGTATTCCCGGTTTCTCCACCTCTGATCTCGCTCTGGTTCGAGTTACCTTGAAAGAGCGGTTCGGTTTTGATGTGGACGTGCAGGAAGCAGAGACGGAAGTGCGTCTTTCTCCCGGCGACCGGGAACTTGCCAAGTGTCCTGCCGTTTTCTGGCAGGTCGAGAAATGTTCTTTCGTGGTGGCGAAGACCGGGCCGGCAGGTTATCGGGCGATGTTCTTCTATTCCATCAAAGACCGTTTCGGCACCAGCAAGGAAGAGTACGACAACCTGGGCGACTGCCTGATCACCCTGCTCAAAGTGCAGGAAAAGGAACATGCGCGTCGCCAACAGGAAAGCGGTATCCGTTAAGAATGCTTTAGGGTGCGCCCGGTGGCGCACTATCGACGCGGTGCGTTTGGCGCACCCAACGAATCTGGAGAGAACATGACCATCAAGAACGCGTTTTATGCGCAATCCGGCGGTGTCACCGCCGTCATCAATGCTTCCGCCTGTGGCGTTATCGAAACCGCCCGCAAGCACGCCGACAAGATCGGCACCGTTTTCGCCGGCCGCAACGGCATCATCGGCGCGCTGACCGAAGATCTGATCGATACCAGCAAGGAATCCGATGCCGACATCGCCGCGCTGCGTTCCACCCCGTCCGGCGCCTTCGGTTCCTGCCGCTTCAAGATGAAGAGTCTGGAAGCCAACAAGCGTGAATACGAGCGTCTGATCGACATCTTCAAAGCCCACAACATCGGCTATTTCTTCTACAACGGCGGCGGCGATTCGGCCGACACCTGCT
>CAZUSF010000067.1:0-10142 GCA_964623355.1 uncultured Thiobacillus sp.
TTGGCTTAACCCAATGCCCACACCTTAAGGCTGTAAGTGATTTGTTAAAGAACTGGTAAAACAAAAATCCGAAACTGGTTGCGGGGACAGGATTTGAACCTGTGACCTTCGGGTTATGAGCCCGACGAGCTGCCAGACTGCTCCACCCCGCGTTTGGGAAGACCGCAACTATACGGCCTCCAATCGTAAGCGTCAACATTTTTTGAATTCAATTTTCAGAATTTGACTGTATTACGATATCGGATTCCTGCATGGAGGCTTCAATGTCACTCTCATTTACGCTTGCTCGATTACCGCGAATTGAATTCGGGGCGGGGCGAATTTCCTGCTTACCGGAACTGATTTCTCGCTTCGGTTCACGCGTCCTGATTGTGACCGGCGGCAATTCCTTCTTGTCCGGGCCACACTGGCCGCCTTTGCTTGCCTCTTTGAACTCCAGGGGAATTCAGCATCACCTTATCCAGGTCAGTGGAGAACCTTCGCCTGCCTTTGTTGATGCAAGCGTGCTTCGGTACCGACAGAGTGATATTGACTGTGTAACAGGCATTGGCGGCGGCAGTGCGCTGGATGCTGCCAAGGCTATTGCTGGCTTGCTCAAGCCAGGCAACTCTGTGATGGATCATCTGGAAGGCGTCGGGCCGGAATTACCCTATAGCGGCCCAACAACACCGTTTATCGCTGTGCCCACCACAGCTGGCACCGGCTCGGAAGCAACCAAAAACGCAGTACTCTCGGTACACGGCAGCAAAGGTTTCAAGAAGTCCTTTCGGGATGAACAACTGGTTGCCGAATACGCCGTGGTTGATCCTGATTTGCTTGCCACTTGCCCGCCGGGGGTTCTAGCCGCCAATGGCATGGATGCCTTTACGCAATTGCTGGAATCTTATGTTTCCAGCAAAGCGAATCCATTCACCGATGCGTTGGCGCTTTCAGGTCTCCGGAGGGTCTGTGAATCCCTGCTGCCACTTTATGCAGGCATGGGCGACCAAACTGAACATCGGAGCGCAATGGCTTATGCGGCTTTGCTATCAGGCATCACCCTGGCCCAGGTCGGGCTCGGCTCGGTGCATGGCCTGGCAGCGCCGCTCGGTGCGTTCTTTCCAATTCCGCATGGCGTCGTTTGTGGCACGCTGGTGGCTGAAGCCACCCGCATCAATATTGAAGCTTTATCGTCACGCGATACGCCAAACCCGGCGTTGACCAAGTATGCCGAAATCGGACGCATGCTGAGCGGGCGGCAATTGAATGATGCTGAAGCCCGGATTGCGCTCGTCGAAACTCTGGCGCTCTGGACTAATCGTCTGAATTTGCCACGTCTGGGTTTTAATCAAGTCGAACATTCCGATATTGAACGAATCGTCGCCAACAGCCGCGGCTCCAGCATGAAAACCAACCCTATCGTCCTGACCGACGAAGAAATCGCCGGAATTCTTTTGGCACGCCTATGAATGCCGGGTGTTGCCCGCGCTATTCATCCGTCATTCCGCCGACAACTCGGCGGATGACGTCTGACGGAAAGCCGCGACTGGCCAGGAAGCGGTATTGCCGAGCGCGTTCTGCCGGAGTGTTGAGCAGATCAACATCCAGCGCCCCGAATTTCTTTTGCCAGACCGCTTTTGCGGCGGCCAGATCCTGCTCACGCGCCACTTCGATGGCTTCAATCGACTCGTTATCCGGTACGCCCTTTTCGCGCAGATCAGCCTTCAGGCGCAGGCTGCCGTGCTTGCCGGCGCGTGCATGCGCCAGCATTTCCACATAACGCGAATTCGACAGCAGGTTTTCCTGTTCAAGCTGATCGAGCAGGATTTCGACTTCGACAACCTCGGCATGCTGCGCCAGTTTGCGGGCCAACTCGGCGCGGCTATGTTCTCGCCGCGCCAGATAGTTCATCGCCCGCAGTCTGAGTGTCACGCCTCGACGCTGGGGGCTGAAGATTTGACGCCCAGCTTCTCCCGGATCAAGGCCTCGATTTCCTTGGCGATTTCCGGATGCTCGCGCAGATATTCGCGCGAGTTGTCCTTGCCCTGACCGATCTTCTCGCCCTGATAGGAATACCAGGCACCGGACTTGTCGACGATCTTGTGCGTCACGCCAAGTTCAATCACCTCGCCCTCGCGTGAAACGCCCTCACCGTAAAGAATATCGAACAACGCCTCCTTGAACGGTGGCGCCACCTTGTTCTTCACCACTTTCACCCGGGTTTCCGAACCGACCACTTCATCGCCGCGCTTGATCGAGCCAATACGACGAATATCAAGGCGGACAGATGCGTAGAACTTCAGCGCATTGCCGCCGGTGGTGGTTTCCGGGCTGCCGAACATGACGCCGATCTTCATTCGTATCTGATTGATGAAGATCACCAGCGTATTGGTGCGCTTGATGTTGGCGGTCAGCTTGCGTAGCGCCTGACTCATCAAGCGCGCCTGCAAGCCCATGTGCGAATCACCCATCTCGCCTTCAATTTCAGCCTTCGGCGTCAGCGCTGCGACCGAGTCAATCACGACGATATCCACCGCGCCAGATCGCACCAGCATGTCGGCGATTTCCAGTGCCTGCTCGCCGGTATCGGGCTGAGAAATCAGCAGATCGCCGACGTTGACGCCCAGCTTTTGCGCATAGATCGGATCGAGCGCATGTTCGGCATCGATAAAGGCAGCGGTGCCGCCCAGCTTCTGCATTTCGGCGATCACCGAAAGTGTCATCGTGGTCTTGCCGGACGACTCCGGACCATAAATCTCAACCACACGGCCACGCGGCAGACCGCCGACGCCCAAAGCGATATCGAGTCCCAACGAACCGGTGGAAACCACCTGGATGTCGTCGATGACGCTGCCATCGCCCATCTTCATGATCGAGCCCTTGCCGAACTGCTTTTCGATCTGGGCGAGTGCGGCGGCGAGCGCCTTGCTGCGGTTTTCATCCATGTTTGTTTTCTCCTGATTGGTCTTGATGATTATGGCACGAGGGCCTGTAACTGCCGGAGCGCGAAATCGACCGAGGCTGCACGGATCTGGCGACGGTCTCCAGCAAAATATTGGGTTGCACTAGCGCAGGGCAAACCGGATGCAGCCCAGCCAAAACAGACCATCCCCACCGGCTTATCCGCCGTGCCACCACTGGGACCCGCAATTCCGGTGATCGCAATAGCGACCTGCGCGGCACTATGTACCAAGACGCCTTGCGCCATTTCACGCGCAGTCTCCTCGCTCACTGGGCCGAATTGACCCAGAGTTGTGGATCTCACAGCGAGCATGTCTTGCTTGGCCGCATTGCTGTAAGTCACGAAACCGCGATCGAACCAGGCTGAACTGCCCGCCACCGACGTCACTGTCTGCGCCAACCAGCCGCCGGTGCAGGATTCCGCGCATGCCAGCAGCCAACCCTGGCGCTGCAAAGCCGCGCCCAATTCCGCGGCTCGCGCTTCCAGTTCGGACTCGTCTACACCCCTATGGTTTACAACCATATCGCCACACCGAGCAAACAGACGACGGCATAAGCAGCTGCCAGCACATCATCCAGCATCACCCCGAAACCGCCGGGCACGCGCGCATCCAGCCAGCCAATGGGAAACGGCTTCCAGATATCAAACAACCGGAACAACCCAAACGCGAGGCCATACGCGAGCAAGCCGCCAAGTTGATCGACGGGCGCGAATGGCAGCACGATCAGGAACGCAGCGATCTCGTCCCAGACCATGCCGCCGTGATCATGCACGCCCAGGTCGCGGCCGGTAACCTCGCAAGCCCAGACGCCGACTATAAGAAAGGCGGCGATCCAGAGCCAGTAGAACGGGTGATCGGCAAGCAACCAGAACAAGGGGAAAGCTGCCAGCGTGCCGGCGGTACCTGGCGCTTTCGGCGACAAACCGGAGCCAAAACCCAACGCCAGAAAATGCGCCGGATGCGCGAACAGAAACGCACGATCCGGCGTTACTTTAATTTGCGAAGTGGTCAAAACCGCGCTCCTGTATCTGCAACTGCAGACCATCCTGGTCAATTACACGCAAGCCTGCGTTTGATCCAATACGCCCGATGCGCTGCACCGCCACACCGGCGGCAGCTCCCGCAGCGACGACTGACACCGCATCCTCAACAGGCGCACAAAAGCACAATTCGTAATCATCGCCACCCGCGAGCAGGCAACGTCTGGCCAGGGCGGAACCGGGCAACAACGCGAGCAAGACCGAATGTGCCGGTACTGAAGCGAGTTCAATCTCCGCCCCGACGCCGGAACGTTGCAGGATATGGCCCAGATCAGCCAGCAGACCATCGGATATATCGATCGCTGCGACGCGTGGCAACTGCGCCAAAGCAAGCCCCAGCGCAACGCGTGGCTCAGGCCGGTGCAAACGAGTCAGGCAGGCTGCGGCTGCATCCGCGTTCAACGTGATTTCACCCTGCAGATGCGCCAGACCGAGTGCCGCGCCGCCCAGATCGCCCGACACCCAGATGTCGTCACCGACCTGGGCGGCATCGCGGCGCAATGCACGGACGTCGGTTTCACCAAAAATAGTGACGCACAAATTGAGCGGTCCGCGCGTTGTGTCTCCCCCCACCAGCGTGACCGAAAAACGATCCGCCAGATCAAAAAAGCCACGGCTGAATGCCGCCAGCCAGGCTTCATTCACCTCCGGCAAAGCCAGCGCCAAAGTCGCCCAGCGCGGCGTCGCCCCCATCGCGGCAAGGTCGGAAAGATTCACCGCCAGCGTTTTATGTCCGAGCAGATAGGGATCGGCATCCGGCAGAAAATGCCGGCCAGCCACCAGCATGTCGCTGGAAACCGCCAGCAACTTGCCGGGGGAAACCTGCAGCAGCGCGGCATCGTCGCCGACGCCCAGCACAGCGTTGGCGGCCGGCCTCGTGAAAAACTGCTGGATGAGATCGAATTCGGAGGGCATCGCCGGTTCTGCCAGCAGCGCCGTCATCAAGCCTGACGTTCGCCTTCGATTTCAACCTGGCGAGCAACTTGCGCCAGTTTGTCGAGCACGCCGTTGACGAACTTGTGACCATCGGTACCGCCATACAGCTTGGCCAGTTCGACCGCTTCGTTAATGCAGACCTTGTATGGCACATTGAAACTGTGGATCAACTCGTAAGCGCCGATCAGCAATACCGCATGCTCGACCGGCGACAGCTCGACCACCGGACGATCCAGATGCGGCGTCAATGCCAGATCGAGATTGGCGGCTTCTTTCAACACGCCGGCGAGCAACTCTCGCAGAAAACCGGTATGCGGCTTGGTCAGCTCCTCGTCGCCGGCCGCTTCCTTTTCTTCCGGCTCGTAACGTTCCACCTGCACCAGCAGACTGGCGTAATCGCCGCCGGCAATCTGCCACAGGTAAAGCGCGCGCAGCACCCGCTCGCGCGAGACGCGGCGGGGATTCGGGCCGCGTCTCGCCGGTTTTGATGGTCGAGCGGAGGATTCAGCTTGCGCGTTCATAGCACCTTCAGCAGTCGTGCCATCTCGATCGCGCACAGCGCCGCTTCGCGCCCTTTTTCAGTCATCCGCGAGGTTGCCTGATGATCAGTGTTGGTGGTCAGCACGCCATTGGCAATCGGCATGCCGGTATCCAGGATGACCCGGGTGATGCCGGCGGCCATCTCGTTGGAAACGATCTCGAAGTGATAGGTATCGCCGCGGATCACCGCGCCCAAGGCGACCAGCGCGTCGAATTTTCCGGATTCCGCCATTTTCTTCAGGATCAAAGGCAGTTCCAGGGCGCCCGGCGCGGTGGCGATGACCACATCGCTATCGGCGACACCGGCCTTTTCCAGCGCGGCAACTGCCGAGGACAGTAATCCCTCGCAGACATCCATATTGAAACGGCTCATGGCGATACCGATTCGCAACCCCTTGCCGTTGATATTGGGTTCGATTTCATTGATGTTGTCGTAGCGGGCCATGTCAGTTTCCTTGTTCAAAATAACCAGTCACTTCCAGTCCAAAGCCGTCCATTGCCGGCATCTTGCGCGGCGTCGCGAGCAGCTTCATTTTGCCGACACCCAGATCGCGCAGGATCTGCGCGCCGGTGCCGTAGTTGCGCAGATCGAATTTGCGCGCCGGTGGCACGGCTTCGGTCGGCAAGGCGCGGGCAGCCAGCTCATCTGCTGATTCCGGCCGATGCAGCAGCACCAGCACACCACAGCCGGCATCGGCGATCAGTTTCAGCGCGGTATGAACCGAATAGGCATGACCACTGCCGCCCATATCCAGCACATCGATCAACGAAACCGGCTCATGCACACGCACCAGCGTTTCAACCTCGGCGTGAATCTCCCCCAGGCTCAGCGCCAGATGCGTAGCGCGACTGATCTTGTCGCGATACACCCCGAGCTTGAACTCGCCAAACGGCGTTTTGATCAAACGCTCGCCTTCGCGCTCCACCAGTCGTTCATTCGCAGCGCGGTAATGGATCAAGTCGGCAATCGCACCGATCTTCAGGCCGTGTTCCTTGCTGAATTCCAGCAGGTCCGGCAGCCGCGCCATGGTGCCGTCTTCTTTCAGAATCTCGCAGATCACCGACGCCGGCACCAGACCGGCCATGCCAACCAGGTCGCAACCGGCTTCGGTATGTCCGGCACGCACCAGCACACCGCCTTCCTGCGCACGCAGCGGAAAGATATGACCAGGCTGGATGATGTCGGCGGGAACCGCATTTCTGGCCACCGCCGCCTGGATGGTGATGGCGCGGTCGGCGGCGGAAATGCCGGTGGTCACGCCTTCGGCAGCTTCGATCGAAACCGTGAACGCAGTACCGTGCGGCGTCTGGTTGTCGCTCACCATCTGCTTCAGACCAAGCTGACGGCAACGATCATCGGTCAAGGTCAGGCAGACCAGGCCGCGTGCATGCTTGACCATGAAATTGATCGCTTCCGGCGTCACATGCTCGGCCGCCATCACCAGATCGCCTTCGTTTTCGCGGTCTTCCTCATCGACCAGGATGACCATGCGGCCAGCCTTCAGCTCCGCGACGATTTCTTCAATGGGGGCGAGGCTCATTAGTCTTTATCCTGTTGGTTAACGTAATGCAGCAAGCGCTCGGCATACCGCGCCAGCATGTCGGCTTCCAGATTGACCCGCGTCCCGGCCTGCAGATTCTTCAGCATGGTCTGTTCCAGCGTGTGTGGAATCAGGTTGATGGAAAACTCTGCGCCTTGCACACCGTTCACCGTCAACGAAACGCCATTCACCGCAATCGAACCCTTGCTCGCCAGATAGCGCGCCATGCTTTCCGGCGCACGAATATCCAACCGCCAACTACCGTCGGCTTGATCAGATACGGCGCCGAACTGGATGACTTCGCCGACGCCATCGACATGGCCGGAGACCAGATGGCCACCGAGCCGATCCGACAAGCGCATGGCTTTTTCCAGATTGACCTTGTCGCCGGGCGCGAAACCGATGGTGCAGGAAAAGGTTTCTCCCGAAACATCGACTCCAAAGCTGTCGGCGGTTTTCTCGACCACGGTCAGGCAGACGCCGTTGCAAGCGATGGAATCGCCAAGTTGCACATCGGACAGATCGAGTCCGCCGGCGGCAACTGTCACGCGCGCGTCGGTGCTTTGACCCGTGGCGCTCGCACTTTCAGTCAAATGGGAAATGTGGCCGACGGCCTGGATGATGCCGGTAAACATGGAAGACACCTGCTAAGAAGAGACGGCCAGCGCGTTTCACTGGCGCACGAAGGCGAGCATTTTAGGGGTTAGTGCGATGCAAGGGAAATCCAGGCCAACGGCAAACTGCCGCCAGCCAGCGAATCAATTCACTTCGCCGCGCGCGATCTCTTTCGTGGTGGCCGGTCGAACGGCCACTACCGAGCCGGAAAACACCAGATCCAGGCCGCACAAGGGGTGATTGCCGTTGATCGTGACGTTGTCGCCGTCAATGTGGGTAATTTTGAACAACAGGGTTTCGCCATCTTCCGCATCCAGTTCAACCGAGGTGCCGACCTGGATGTTGGGCGGAAACGCATCGCGCGGTTCGACGCTGACCAGAGCATCGTCGTATTCGCCAAACGCCTCGTCGACCGTCAGTTCGACACGGAACGCATCGCCGACCGCCTTACCCTGCAAAGCCACTTCCAGCGCATCGAACACGCCGCCGTAGCCGCCATGCAAATAGACCAGATGATCCTGGCCGGCATCGACTACTTCGCCGTCGCGGTCGGTGACTTGATATTTCAGGGTAACCACATGATTGCGGCTGATTTTCATCGTGTATCCAATCAAAAGCTCAAAGAAGGCTCGCAGTCGAAATGTCGGGTTACGCCGGCAAAAAACCGCCGGCTAACCCGACCTACATGGTTCATTTCGTCTGGCTGAACAATGTTGCTAATCAGAAAAACTCAAACAGGCCTTAGCAGAAAACGCAAATCGCCGCCCAGCACACGGACATCGCGAATCTCGAAATGCCGCCGCCCAGCCATCTCGGTCAATTCCGGCATATCGAACAACCCGCGCGCGGCATGGCCCATCACCAGTGGCGCCTGATACGAAATCCATTCATCGACCAACCCGGCGGCAAGCAATGCGCCATTCAGCGTTGCGCCGGCTTCAACGTGGACTTCGTTGATACCCTGGCGACCAAACTCTTGCAGTAACGCGGCCAGATCGACACGGCCATGCGCATCGGGTATTTCCAGAATTTGCGCCCCGGCGGCTTCCAGCGCTGTACGCCGCAGATAGTCCGCCTCGGCACAGGCAATGAAGGCGCCGCCAAGCAATATCTTTGCGCTTGGCGGCGTACTCAAGCGGCTGTCGACAATCACTTTCAGCGGTTGGCGCGGCGTTTCGATGTCCCTGACATTCATTTGCGGGTCGTCGGCCAGCACCGTGCCGCTGCCGGTCAGGATGACACAGGTGCGGGCGCGCCAGCGCTGCACATCGGCACGCGCTTCCGGGCCGGTAATCCATTTCGACTCGCCGTTCAGCAGCGCAGTCTTGCCATCCAAAGAGGAAGCAGTTTTCAGCCGCACCCAGGGTCGGCCACGCGTCATGCGTGAAATGAAGCCGATGTTGAGCTCGCGTGCCTCGGCTTCCAGCAAACCTACCTGAACCTCAATCCCGGCCAGCGTCAACAACTCCAGACCTTGCCCGGCAACCTGAGGATTCGGGTCGCGCATTGCGGCAACCACTCGCGCAACGCCGGCGTCGATCAACGCATTTGCGCAGGGCGGCGTGCGGCCGTGGTGGCTGCACGGTTCCAACGTGACATAGGCGGTAGCGCCGTTTGCCCGCGCACCGGCGACGCGCAAGGCATGCACTTCAGCATGCGGACCGCCGGCCTTCTCATGCCAGCCTTCGCCGACGACGACGCCGTCGTTGACGATGACACAACCGACGCGCGGATTCGGGGTGGTGGTGAACAGCCCGTGCTCGGCCAGACGCAAGGCGCGCGCCATGTGCAGATGATCTTGGTTGCTGAACACGCGTTACTTGTCTACTTCAAGAATGGCATCACGGAAGTCGTCGACATCCTGGAACGCCCGATAGACCGAAGCGAAGCGAATGTAGGCGACCTTGTCGAGCCGCTTCAATTCATTCATCACCAATTCGCCGATCATGCGCGAACTGATTTCCCGCTCGCCCAGCGCCAGCACCTTGTGGACGATGCGATCGATCGCCTGATCGACCAATTCGGTCGGCACCGGCCGTTTATGCAGCGCCCGACGAAAGCCCTCGCGCAATTTTTCGCGGCTGAATTCCTGGCGTTCACCCGACTGCTTGACGACCGCCGGGGAACGCACTTCAGCGGTTTCGAAGGTGGTGAAACGCTTGTCGCAGGCATTGCAACGACGACGGCGGCGAATGCTGACGCCGTCTTCCGACAGACGTGTTTCCACCACCTGGGTGTCGGTCGCGCCGCAGAAGGGGCATCTCATGGTTTAGCGAAGCGAAAGTCGTAGGGTGCGCCATGCGCACCGATCCAGATATAACTGGTGCGCACGGCGCACCCTACGCAATTCACTTTCCGTAAACCGGAAACGCCGCCGTCAGCTTGCCGACTTCCGCCTGCACGCGCGCAATGACAGCTTCATCATTCGGCGCATCGAGCACGTCGGCAACCAGATGCGCGAGTTTCTCGGCTTCCAGTTCGGTGAAGCCGCGCGTGGTCATCGCCGGCGTGCCGATGCGGATGCCGGA
>CAZUSF010000068.1:0-10125 GCA_964623355.1 uncultured Thiobacillus sp.
TACCCGGTTGACCTCTATCTTGAAGGCTCCGACCAGCATCGCGGCTGGTTCCAGTCTTCGCTGCTCACCGGCTGTGCCAGCGACGGCCACGCACCGTACAAGGCCTTGCTGACGCACGGTTTCGTGGTCGATGCCAAGGGCCACAAGATGTCGAAATCGAAAGGCAATGTGGTGGCGCCGCAAAAGGTGATGGACACCTACGGCGCCGACATCCTGCGTCTGTGGGTCGCCAGCACGGATTACTCCGGCGAACTGACCATCTCCGACGAGATCCTGAAACGCGCCGTCGATGGCTACCGCCGCATCCGCAACACGCTGCGCTTCCTGCTCGCCAATACCGCCGATTTCGATATCGCACAGAACGCAGTCGCGCTCGATGACTGGCTGGAAATCGACCGCTACGCGCTGGCGCTGACCCGCCAGATGCAGGAAACCGTGCAGGCGGACTACGCGATCTACAACTATCACGCAGCGATGCAGCGACTGCAGATCTTCTGTTCGGAAGACCTCGGCGCGTTCTATCTCGACGTGTTGAAAGACCGTCTGTACACCAGCGGCGCCGATTCGAAAGCCCGCCGTGCCGCCCAGACGACGTTATGGCACATCCTGCAAACGCTGACCAAGCTGCTGGCGCCGGTGCTGTCTTTCACCGCTGAGGAAATCTGGCAACTGGTCGGTAAATCGGACAGCGTCTTCCTGGAAGCCTGGCATGCGCTGCCGGCACAATCCGACGAAGTTGCACTGCTGGCGCGTTGGGGACGTCTGCGCGAACTGCGCGCGCTGACCACCAAGCGCATCGAAGAACTGCGCGTTGCCGGCTCGGTCGGCTCGTCGCTGCAGGCCGAAGTCACACTGCTGGCGACGGGGGATGACTTCGATCTACTGTCCAGCCTGGGCGACGACCTCAAGTTCGTGCTGATCACCTCCGCCGCACAAGTCAAAGTAGCAGAAGGTGAAACGCGCGTCGAAGCCAACGCATCCGCATATGAGAAATGCGAACGCTGCTGGCATTACCGTGATGACGTGAATGCCGACGCCGCGCATCCCGGCCTGTGCGGCCGTTGCGTCAGCAACCTGCACGGCGAAGGCGAGGCGCGCCAACATGCCTGATCAGGGACGCAATGCAATGGTCTGGCTCTGGCTATCGCTGCTGGTGCTGGTACTCGACCAGATCACCAAGCTGGCAGTAATCGAGCGGATGACCGCCTATGTCGACGTGATTGCCATCACCGGCTTCTTCAATCTGGTGCACGTGCACAACACCGGCGCCGCGTTCAGCCTGCTCGCCGACCAACCCGGCTGGCAGCGCGGCTTTTTTGTCGGCGTCGCGGCGATCGCCTCCATCGTCATCCTGTATCTGCTGCGCAAAACCCAAGGCCGCCGCCTGTTCAGCATTGCGCTGGCCTTGATTCTCGGCGGCGCCATCGGCAACGTCATCGACCGAATTCTGTACGGCCATGTGATCGACTTTCTCGATGTGCACGTCGGCGGCTGGCACTGGCCGGCGTTCAATGTCGCTGATGCAGCGATCACAGTCGGCGCGGCGATGTTGATCTGGGATGGCATGCGCAGCCCAAAAATTGACGAGACCGCATAAGTAAACAGATGAACAAAACCAACATATTGAGAATCGGCGACCAGGTCACGCTGCATTACCGGCTGACCTGCAATGGCGAAGAAATCGTCAACACCTTCGCGAACCAGCCGGAAACTTTCTACATCGGCGGCGGCGACATCGACCCGCGCCTGGAAAGCCTGCTCACCGGCCTGCAGGTCGGCGATCACCGCACGTTCGAACTGGAACCCGGCGCCGCCTTCGGCAACCATCAGCCCGGCATGCTGCACGATCTGCCGCGTACCGACTTCACCGCCGGCCAGGCACTGGTGCCCGGCCATGACGTGGCATTCACCCTCCCCAATGGCCAGACCTTGCACGGCATCATCCGCAGCATCAACGATGCGACGGTGCGGATCGATTTCAACCATCCGCTGGCTGGCCTGGCAGTGGAATTCGAAGTCAAAATTCTTGCTGTCGATAGCAATAGCAAAACCTGAACGGATTAATCGCATGCAACAGACCATCCTGCTCGCCAATCCCCGCGGCTTCTGCGCCGGCGTCGATCGCGCCATCGCCATTGTCGAACAGGCGTTGAAGAAATTCGGCGCACCAATCTACGTCCGGCATGAGGTCGTGCACAACAAGTTCGTGGTCGATAACCTGAAGGCGAAGGGCGCGATTTTCATCGAAGACCTGAATGAAGCGCCGATCGGCTCGACGCTGATCTACAGCGCCCACGGCGTGCCGCTTTCAGTGCGCAAGGAAGCCGAAGAACGTGGCCTGAATGTGTTCGATGCGACCTGCCCGCTGGTGACCAAAGTGCATGTCGAAGTGAAGAAGATGCGCGAGGCCGGGCAGGAAATCATCATGATCGGCCACAAGGGCCACCCGGAAGTCGAAGGCACCATGGGCCAGTCGCCGGATGGCATGTATCTGGTCGATGACGCGTCGGAAGTCGCCAGCCTGGAAGTACGCGACCCGGACAACCTGGCCTATGTCACCCAGACCACACTCTCGGTGGATGACGCTGCACGCGTGGTGGAAGCGTTGCGCGCCCGCTTCCCGAACATTCGCGGCCCGAAGAAGGACGACATCTGCTATGCGACGCAGAACCGGCAGGATGCGGTGAAGAAACTGGCCGCCGAATGCGATCTGGTGATCGTGGTCGGTTCGCCGAATTCGTCCAATTCGAATCGCCTGCGCGAAGTCGCTGCCAATGTCGGCATCGCGTCGTACATGCTCGATAACGCCGAAGAGCTACAACCCGAATGGCTGCAGGGCAAACACCGGATCGGCGTCACCGCAGGCGCATCTGCGCCGGATGTGCTGGTGCAAGGCGTCATCGAACGTTTGAAGATGCTGGGCGCCGGCTCGGTCACCCCGCTGGATGGCATCGAAGAGACGGTGAACTTCCCGCTGCCGAAAGCGTTGCAGGATTGAGGCTGAATCGTCATCCCCGCGAAGGCGGGGATCCAGGTGCTTATTTCACTGGATTCCCGTATGCGCGGGAATGACGAATACCAGAGCACTACCCTATAGCAGCGCCAGATTATCCCGGTGAATCAACTCCGGTTCATCGACATAGCCCAGGATCGCCTCGATCTCGTTGCTTGATTTGCGCATCACGCGGCGCGCTTCTTCAGCACTGTAATTGACCAGGCCGCGCGCGATGTCGCGGCCTGTTTCATCCAGGCAAGCGACGATGGCGCCGCGCTGGAAGTCACCGCGAACCTCGACCACGCCGATCGGCAACAAACTCTTGCCTTGCGCCTTCAAGGCATGCGCCGCCCCGGCATCGAGCACCAGCTTGCCAACCACTTGCAGATGATCCGCCAGCCACTGCCGACGCGCCGCCATCGGTGCCTGGGTGGCGATCAGTTGCGTGCCCAGCGCTTCACCCTGGCCGAGTCGCGCCAGCACATCCGGCTCGCGGCCGCTGACGATGACGGTATGCGCGCCGCTGCGGGCGGCGCGTTTGGCGGCCAGGATCTTGGTCAACATGCCGCCGGTGCCGACGCTGGAACCGGCGCCGCCGGCCATTTCCTCCAGCTTCGGATCGCCCGCAATCGCTTCATGCACGAATTCGGCATCCGGAAATTTGCGCGGGTCGGCGGTGTACAGGCCGGGCTGGTCGGTCAGGATGATCAGCGCGTCGGCTTCGATCAGGTTGGCAACCAGCGCGCCCAGCGTGTCGTTGTCGCCGACCTTGATCTCATCGGTGGTGACGGTGTCGTTCTCGTTGATGATCGGGATGACTTTCAGCGCCAGCAACGTGCGCAGTGTCGAACGCGCGTTCAGGTATCGCTCACGGTCGGCGAGGTCGGCATGGGTCAGCAGAATCTGCGCCGAAGCCAGTTTGTGGGCGCGAAAACTGCGCTCATACGCTTCAATCAAACCCATCTGGCCGACCGCGGCGGCGGCCTGCAATTCGTTCAGCGCCTTCGGCCGTTTTTTCCAACCCAGGCGCTGGATGCCCTCGGCGATGGCGCCACTCGAAACCAGCACGATTTCCTTGTTCAACGCGGTCAGCTTGGCAATCTGCTCCGACCACAAGGCCAACCGGGCATGATCGAGACCACGCCCATCATTGGTGACCAGACTACTACCCACTTTCACGACCAGGCGCTTGGCACTGGCAATGACTGACGAGGTCATTCTTTTTCGCCCTCCAGTGCATCAGTCGATTCCTCGACCTCCACGGTTTCATCGGCTGCTGCCAGTCGGTTCAATTTGGCCGGCTCCTGATGCTCGGCGGCACGGTTGGCATCGACGTGATCCATGATCGCGAACACCAGCGGCTTGCAGCCTTCGCCGCTGATCGCGGAGATGGCAAACACCGGCCCGGTCCAGCCGAAATCACGGACGAAGGCGGCGATGCGTTCGGCGCGCTCAGACTCATCAATCAGATCGGTCTTGTTGAGCAGCAACCAGCGCGGTTTTTCCGCCAGGGGATCGACCGGCTGATCGATTTCATCGTACTTGCGCAACTCCTCGACGATCGCGTGTGCTTCGCGCACCGGATCGACCTCGGGTGAAAACGGCGCCAGATCAACGATATGCAACAGCAATCGAGTACGTGCCAGGTGACGCAGGAACTGGTGACCGAGACCGGCGCCTTCCGCCGCGCCTTCGATCAGGCCGGGAATATCGGCCACCACGAAACTGCGGTCATGATCGACCCGCACGACGCCGAGATTCGGGTGCAAGGTGGTGAACGGGTAATCGGCGACTTTCGGGCGGGCCGCGGAGATCGAACGGATAAAAGTCGATTTGCCGGCATTCGGCATGCCGAGCAGCCCCACATCGGCAAGCACCTTCAATTCCATATGCAGGCGACGCTCTTCACCTTCCTCACCCCGGGTAGACTGACGCGGCGCGCGGTTGGTACTGGTCTTGAAATGCAGATTACCGAGACCGCCATTGCCGCCCTTGGCAACCTGCGCACGCTGGCCATCCTCGGAAAGATCGGCCAGCAAAACCCCGGTTTCGTCTTCGCGCACAACCGTACCAACCGGAACCCTTAACAGAATGTCATCGGCGCCCCGCCCATAACAATCGGCACCGCGTCCACCTTCACCATTGCGAGCGCGGAAATGGCGGGTAAAGCGGTATTCCACCAGCGTATTGATATTGCGGTCGGCGACCACCCAGATGCTGCCGCCGCGCCCGCCATCGCCGCCATCGGGGCCGCCCTTGGGGATAAACTTCTCGCGACGAAATGACACCGCGCCATTGCCGCCATCGCCGGCAGTTACGTCGATACGGACTTCGTCAATGAATTTCATAGGGAACCAGGGTTATGCGAGATGGACGAGAAAACACGGGTAAAAACAAAAAAGCCCTATCCATGGATAGGGCTTTTTGGCCTGACCGATGCGGGATTACGCAGCGGGTTTACGCAGCGAAATTACGCAACAGCGGCTTCGGCGACAGGAACAATGCTGACCGTGCGACGCTTGTGCGGGCCCTTGACGGCGAATTCAACCACACCGTCCTTCAACGCGAACAGGGTGTAGTCCTTGCCAACGCCGACATTCGGGCCGGGATGAAACTGGGTGCCACGCTGGCGAACCAAAATGTTACCGGCGGGGACGAGCTGACCGCCGTAACGCTTGACGCCGAGGCGCTTTGATTCTGAATCGCGGCCGTTACGTGAACTACCGCCTGCTTTCTTGTGTGCCATGTTTATCTGCCCTTATCAAGCAACAGAAATGCCGTCGATGCGGATTTCCGTGTAGTTCTGACGATGCCCTTGAGTCTTGCGATAGTGTTTGCGACGACGCATCTTGAAGATCATCACTTTTTCGCCACGACCATGCGACAACACCGTGCAACGCACTGAAGCGCCAGCAAGCATCGGCGCACCGACCTTGATGTCGGCGCCATCAGCCACCATGAGCACATCCTTGATTTCCACTTCGCCGCCGATTTCAACGGGGAGGGTTTCTACTTTGAGTTTGCCGCCTGCGGCAACTTTGTACTGCTTGCCACCGGTCTTGATCACCGCGTACATGCCTGTCTCCAAAACTGGTTCGATCCGGAAAACGCAGCACTCTATCGGAATCCCGCTCTCATTGCAAATGAATGCGTCATCCACGGCCACGACCCCATCTAAACAGTTATATTCGGAGGGCTTCCACTCACACATGCACCGTGGCCTCTTCAAAAGAGATTGATGCATTTCTGGCCGGCGTTGAACGTCGCGCCTTCAAGCAAGCGCTGTTCACCATCCAGGACCACCATTCGGCGCTGGATGTCGTGCAGAACGCCATGCTGAAACTGGTTGAGCGCTATCACGACAAGCCAGCGGAAGAACTTGCACCCCTGTTTCAGCGCATCTTGCAGAACACCATCCATGATCATTTTCGGCGCAGCAAAGTGCGGGATTTCTGGGTACGCCTGGTTTCACCGTTGCGCGACAAAGATGACGTAAACACCGAGACGCTGGAATCGCTTGCCGCTCACGCCGAATCGACGCACCAGCCAAGCCCGGAAAAAGAAGCTTCCGCCAATCAACACCTTGCCGCGATCGAGCAAGCCCTAGCAGAATTACCGCAGCGTCAACGTGAAGCCTTTCTATTGCGTTATTGGGAGGAACTTGACGTTGCCGAGACCGCCAAAGCGATGGGTTGCAGTGAGGGCAGTGTAAAAACTCACTGTTTTCGCGCCAACAATGCACTCGCGGCCAAACTGAAGGACAGAGGAATATCGCTGTGACCAAAGAGGATGAATTCGCATACCGCCTGATCACCGCCCTTGACTCCGGCGTCAGGGACATGGATGCCGCAACGTTGCAGCAACTGGGCGCGCTGCGTCACCAAGCTGTTGCCAGCCAACATTCGTTTGCGCATGGGCATCACATTCTGTCGCTACTCCAGCGTCACAGCTTGGCCAGCGTTTTGCTGGCGCTGTTCATCCTGATTTCCGGCTACTGGTTTGTGCAAACCAGACAATCCACCTACTCGCCGGAGACGGATATTCTTCTGTTGACCGGTGAACTTCCGCCCAACGCATACGCAGACAAGACCTTTTCAAAATGGCTCGACGCACGTTCCCCGTTCTGATTTCCCTGTATTTTCTGGCGCATGCCGGGTTCACCCATGCAGATAGCGCGCCCACCTGGATGCAACTCAGCATCCCGGAACGCACCGCGCTGACCCCGATCGCCTACGATTGGGACCAATTACCAGCGGAACAACGCCTGAAGTTACTCAAGGTGGTCAAGGAATTCGCCAAGCTGACACCGACCCAACAACAGATTTTCTATACCAGACTGAAACCCTGGACCCAGATGACGCCGACCCAGCGCGATGCGGCAAGGGACAATTTCAAAAAATTGCAGGAATTGCCCAAGTCCGAGCAAAGTCAGATCAAACGTCTCTGGTCGCAGACCGTAGGATCTGACCCAGCACATCCTGGCGGTGGCCAGTAAGCTGCGTTGATGCACCCACCCTACCCGCCTTCCCTGCCGCGGCGGCTGGCCTGCAATGTCTATGAGAGCCTGTTGCTGATTGCGCTTCTGTTTGTCGCCGCGCTGCCATTTGTCGCGTTCACCATGCTGTTGCCGCCGGACCTGGGGCTCATGTTGCGCGAGACGGTTCTCTGGCTTTATCTTTTCGGCATTGCCGGCATCTATTTCACCCTGTTCTGGCGCAAGGGCCAGACCCTGGCGATGAAAACCTGGGGCATCAAACTGGTTTCGGCAACCGGCAAACCCCCGTCAAAACGGCAACTCTGGCTGCGCTATCTGCTTGCCTGCCTGAATTTGCTGATTCTTGGTTGGTGGGCCGCGCTGCTGCGCCAGGATCGCCAGTTCCTGCAAGACCACTTCGCCGGCACCCGCCTGGAGCGCAATTGACGGATGATTGACAGATCAGCGGCGTTCGATCCACCACAGCGCCGTGAATGCCGCCATGCCGAATATCGCAATCGGCAACAACGCCGGGATGACCGCAGGCCAATCCTGCAACATCGCAATCTGACCGAAGATACGATTGCTTAACAAAAAACCGAGTCCGAGCAGAATACCGGTCAACAATCGACCGCCAGTGCCGCCATGCCGCGGCGGATGAAAGGCGAACACCAGCGCCAGCACCAGCATCACCAGGGCCGACAGGGGATAAGTCAACTTGCTCCAGAAAGCGATGCGATAGCGCTCTGAATCTTGCAGATTTTCATCCAGGTGCTGAATGTAAGCATGCAAAGCGGACAACGCCATGCGTTCAGGCGCCACCATCAGCACCGCCAGCAGATCCGGCGTCACTGCGGAGACCCAAGGCTGATCGGCCTCCTGCAGGCTGTAGGTTTGATTACCCTTTACCACGGTCTGCGATACCTGTTTCAGCATCCAGCGCCCATCCTGCCACTCGGCGCGTTCGGCGCGCCGCATCAGCGTGAGATTGAAATCGGCATCGAATTCGTACAGTCGCACATCGACCAGACTCGCATCCGGATGCAATTCGCGAATATTGATAAAAGTGCGCCCATCCTTCGCCCACAACCCGGTGGGAAATTCCTGCGCAACGATGCCACTCGTCGCGCGCACCTTCATTTGCTGCGCGGCGCGTTCGGCATAAGGCGTCACATATTCGCCGAACAACAGCGTCGCGCCACCGATCGCCAAACCCAGCCCCAGCATCCAGGCAACCAGGCGTGAAGTGGCCAGTCCGCCGCTACGCATAACACTGAATTCGGAAGCGAGAGACAGCCGACTCCAGGCGAACAGACCACCGATCAACACGCCCAAGGGCATCAATTCATAGATACGAGCCGGCAGATTCATTGCCACGAAGAGGCCGGCCACCATCGGCGTATAGGTCTCCCGATGCGCATGCGTCAACTCGCCGAGGAAATCAAAGAATGAAAACAACCCGGTCAGCATCAACATGGCCATCAGCGAAGCCACCAGAACCTCGCGCACAATGTAGCGAAACAGGATGCTCATGTCGCCCAAGGCCCGCGGAATCTGCGCCAGAACATGGCCAGCATAACCAGAAACATAACGCCATGAATCATCAGCACCGCCTCAATCACGCTCAAGGTTGAACGTTCCACCCAGCCCTGGGAAAGACCGATGAAATTGCTGTAGGCGGCATAGATCAGCACGGTGAACACCACATTCAGCGAGCGCCCCGCACGCGGATTGGCATAACTCAGGGGCACTGCCAACAGGCAGAGGATCACGGCCGAGATCGGATAGCCCAGGCGCGAAATCCATTCTCCCAGATTGATCGGGCTCGGATTATCCAGGAGTTCGGCTGAGCTCATTGCACGCACTTTGAGCGCACTTGGCATCACGTCATTGACCGGGATCCGGACTGAATATGTCTTGAACGTCGCCGTCCAGAAATCAGCCGCGCCTGGCGTGCCTTCATAGCGCTTACCCTGTTCCAGGACCAGAAAGGTGCTGCCATTTTCCAACTGCGTAACCTCACCCTGATTGGCAACGGTAATGCCCATTCGCCCCCGCTCGAACGAATGCACAAAAACATTTTCCACGTTGCGGCCATCACGCGCGATTTTCTCGACGAACACCACCCGCTTGCCCTGGCGATCTTCGGTGAAAACACCCGGTGCAAGCGAACTGATCTGATCTCGCGCGGCCAGAATTTGTTCGAACTCGGCCTGCTTGCGCCCACCCCAGGCAACGCCGTCCAAACTGACGAATGCGATGATCAACACCACGGGCGTAATAAAAATAAGCACAGGTCGCGCCCAACCCCAGGGTCCGACACCGGCATTCATCCAGATCACCGCTTCACTGTCACGCCACAAGCGTGACAGGCTCATGAAAATACCAATGAACAAGGACAGCGAGAGCAACACCGGCAAGGAGCGCAACAGGCCAAAGCCAAGCATGGGGATGACCGCATCGACCTCGAGATCGCCCATGGCCGCTTTACCCAGCGTGCGAACCAGCAAGACCACGCTGAAGATGGAAACCAGTGAGGCAAAGGCCAGCCCAGCGCCAGCCGCCATCTCACGGGTCAGCGCGCGTTCGAATCGACGCATATTTTGACTATCGGCGTGTTAATGAATAACTTGGGCATCTGTTCGCTGCGTCAGGC
>CAZUSF010000069.1:0-3909 GCA_964623355.1 uncultured Thiobacillus sp.
CAGCCGACGATTCCAAAGTCCGACAGGCTCCTAGAATAAAATCGTGGTTCTTCCATACGGTTACTGACGTATTGACCATGAATAATCCGATTCGCCTTGGACTGATGTCCCCCCTGACCGGTCTGGTCGAGATTTACGGGCCGGAGATCGTTGCGGCGGCAAGAATCGCCTGTGCGGAAGTCAATCAACGGGGTGGCTTGCTGGGACGGCGACTGGAGTTGATCATCGAGGACGACGGCAGCCTGCCAGGCACGGCGGTTCCGGCCGCCGATCGATTGATCGAGACCTACGCCTGCGTCGCCCTCATCGGCAACTTGCTGTCGAACTCACGCATTGCGGTCGCGGCACAAGTGGCAGAGCCGAGGCGGATTCCGCTGCTCAATTTTTCGTTCTATGAGGGCAGTATCAGCGGTCGTTATTTCTTCAACTTTGCCGCACTGCCCAATCAGCAGATCGACAAGATGATCCCGTTCATGGCGAAGCGCTTCGGGCTCAAGATGTTCTTCGCCGGCAGCAATTACGAATGGCCGCGCGGTTCGATCGACGCGGCCAAACGCGCCTTGCAAAAGCTCGATGGCGATGTCGTCGGCGAGGAATACCTCGACATCGGCGCCGATGCGGCGGACATCGACCGTCTGCTCGATCAGGTGGCGCGATCCGGCGCCGATGTGTTTGTGCCTTATTTTGCCGGCAGCGATCAGATCGCGCTGCTCACCCGCTTCACTGAAATGGGCCTTAAAACCCGCATGGGCGTGGTCATGGCGCATTACGACGAAATGATGGTCAGCCGTTTGCCGGCTGACGTGCGCGAGGGCTTCTATTCCAGCAATACCTATTTCATGTCTTTGGACAGCGCGGAAAACCGGCACTATTTGCAACAATTGGCACGCCAGCCCGGCATTGACGGCATCTGGCCGCAGGGCAACGGCGTGCTGACCAACTTTGGCGAAGGCGCCTACCTGTGTGTGCATGCCTTTGCCAACGCGGTGGAAGCGGCTGGCACGACGGAAGCCGAGGCGTTGATCGATGCGCTGGAGCAGGTGCGCGTTACCGGGCCGCAAGGTGTGGTCGAAATGGATGCCGCCACCCACCACGCCAGCGTCAATACTTTCCTTGCGCGCTGCAATGCCGATGGCACGTTTGGCATCATCGAACGTTTTGGCCTCATTCCGCCGATGATTCCCGATCGCTATCGGGAACAGTCGCGCGCGGCGCGCTTGCACGAGTCGCCGGCCTCACCCGAGGCGACTGCGCGGTTGGCTGAGGAAGTCGGCGCGGCGCTGCGCAAAATCGGCACGGCGCAACAAATACTCTCCGTCGCCGATATGGCGGTCATCGCCACGGATGCCGAGGGCATCATCAGCGATGCCAATCGCAGTGCCTGTCTGATGTTCGGCTATCGCGAGGATGAACTGGTCGGCATGTCGGTGCATCTGCTGCTGCCACCGCATTTTCGCCAGAGACATGCCGAATTGTTGCAGGGCTTCGTCGCGGGAGTAGAAAGCGAGCGCCGCATGTCCGCGCGGAGCGAAATCATGGGCTATCGCAAGGATGGCAGCTTTTTCCCATTGGAAGCCTCGATCGCCAAGTTTCACAACGGTGAACAATGGTTGCTGGTAGTCACCATGCGCGATATCGCCGAGCGCAAAAAGGCCGAAGATGAGCTGACGCGTCGCTCCACCCACGACTCGCTTACCGGTCTGCCCAACCGGGTATTGATTCGCGAGCGGCTGGCCAATGCCTTGCAGCGTTCGCAGCGGAATGGCGCCAACGTGGCGCTGCTGTTCATCGACCTCGATGGTTTCAAGCTGATCAACGACAGCTATGGGCATGAAGCGGGCGACATGCTGCTGAAAACGGCAGCGAATCGACTGATGCAACAGGTTCGGCCTGGCGATACGGTGGCGCGCCTGGCCGGCGACGAGTTCGTCATTCTGTGTGATCAGGTCGAACAACCGGCGGCCATGTCCGTGCTCGCCCAGCGTATTAATGACAGCCTGCGCCAGCCTTTCGAATTTGCCGGTCTGGCACTGTTCATTACCGCCAGCATCGGCGTCGCCATCGGCAACGGCAGAATCAATACCGCTGATGAGATGCTGCGCCATGCCGATACGGCCATGTATGCAGTGAAGGAAAAGGGCCGTGACGGCTGGCAGTTTTTCAACGAAAGCCTGCAGGATCTCGCCAAGCAGCGCCTGGCCATCAGCAATGGTTTGCGCACAGCCATTGAACGCAATGAGTTGTCGCCGCGTTTTCAACCCATCGTCGCCGCCGAGAGCGGCCGCATTGTCGGTGCTGAGTTGCTGCTGCGCTGGAAACCGCCAGAGGGAGAAGTCTCTCCGGCCGTTTTCATCCCGATCGCCGAGGTGACCGGAGCCATCGTGCCGATCGGCGCATGGGTATTCCAGCAGGCCTGCCGCGCGGAGGCCGACTGGCGACGGCGCTGGGGTGATAACGCGCCCTATGTCTCGGTCAATGTTTCGACCCGGCAGTTGAATGAAGCCACGCTGGTCGACGAATTCGCTGCCCTGTTACGCGAGACCGGCGCTGATCCGACACGCTTGTTGCTGGAAATCACCGAAACCGCGTTGATGGCCGATGTCGACGCCAATCTGCACATTTTGCGGCGTTTGGCCGAGCTCGGCCTGCGCGTCGCGGTCGACGATTTCGGGACTGGCTACTCTTCTCTGGCGCAACTGACTCGGCTGCCGGTCAATGTGCTGAAAATCGATCGGGCATTCGTCGACGGCATCGACAAGAGTCCGGAAAGTCGGACGGTCATTCGCGCCGTCATCGGCCTGGGGCGATCGCTCGGGTTAAAACTGGTGGCGGAAGGCGTCGAGAACGCCGCGCAGCAGCGCGAGCTCTGTGCACTCGGTTGCGATTTTATCCAGGGCTATTATTTTCATCGCCCGCTGGAGGAAGCGGTATTCATCGAAACCCTGCAAAGTGAACTGCAATCCGACACGTATGGCGAGTTGCCGCCGCTGAACTTGCTGATTTATGTCAGCCAGGCCACCGCGCCAATGTCGGATGCAGCGCTCGACGAACTGATGAAGCAGTCACGCAGCTTTAATCGGCGGGTCGGCATCACCGGCTGTCTGGTGCATCAAGACGGCTATTTCATGCAAATGCTGGAAGGCGGCCGCGAGGCTATCTTCAGCTTGATGGAGAAGATCAAGATTGATCCGCGTCATCGGGATGTGCGTATCGTTTTCGAAGGCCCGACTCGACGTCGCACCTATCAGGACTGGGGCATGATGCTGCGTGACCTCAAGTCCGGGCCGGACGCCCCGGAATTCATCAAGTGGCAGCGCCGCAGCATCGGTTTTTTCGAACTCGCAGACGATCCGCGCACCTGTTACGCCTTCATCACTGCTTATGCCTGTGGCGGCGTTGTTGACTAGCCCAGGCCCGTCATGCCAGCGCAGGCGAGCATGACGCTAAAGTAATCGGCGCAATTCGTATAACGCTTCCAGCGCCTGTTTCGGACTGAGTTCGTCGGGTTGAATCGCGGCCAGGCGTTCCAGCGCCGGATTGCTCGCAGGCTCCGGTGGCGGGGTGGGGGCGAACAAGTCGCCTTGACTGGAGGGCGCAATTTGCTGGTTTTCCAGCATCACCAGCTTGCGCCGCGCGGCGTTGATGACCTGCCCCGGCACGCCGGCCAGTTTGGCGACCTGCAGGCCGTAACTTTGCGACGCCGGGCCGTCTTCCACCGCATGCAGGAAGGTCAGGCCGGCAGCGGTTTCAACGGCGTCGAGATGCACGTTGGCCAGCGTTTTGTATTCCTGATTGAGCTGGGTCAGCTCGAAGTAATGCGTTGCGAACAGGGTGTAGGCGCGGGTTTTTTCGGCCATGTGGCGAGCCACCGCCCAGGCGATGCTGATGCCGTCGAAGGTGGAGGTGCCG
>CAZUSF010000069.1:3919-9970 GCA_964623355.1 uncultured Thiobacillus sp.
GCTGTGTTCGGTGGCGCCGTGCAGGATGCCGGCGGTTTCAGTCATTTCCACCATGAAGGTCGAGCGGCCACCGGCGAGGTCGTCGGAGGAACCGACGCGGGTGAAAATCTGGTCAACCGGGCCGATCGTCGCCGACCTGGCCGGGACATACAGGCCGCAACAGGCGAGCAGCACGATGTGCGCGATCTGCCGCATGTAGGTCGATTTGCCGCCCATGTTGGGGCCGGTGATCAGCAGCATGCGGCGGGTCGGGTCGAGTTGCAGGTGGTTCGGGATGAAGGCATCGACCCGGGTTTCCACCACCGGATGTCGGCCGGCCTGGATCTGGATGCCCCATTGCGGGCTGAACTCGGGCGCGCAGTAGCGGCGTTCGCCGGCCAGCTGGGCGTGACCGCTCAGCACATCGGCTTCGGCGATGGCGTCGGCGACGAGTTGCAGCGCGGCGAGATGACCGGCGAGGTGTTCCAGCAGCGCGTCGTAGAGCAGTTTCTCGCGCGCCAGCGAGCGTTCGGCGGCGGACAGGAATTTGTCCTCGAAGGCTTTCAGTTCCGGCGTCAGATAGCGTTCGACGTTCTTCAGCGTCTGCCGGCGGTGATAGTCGGCTGGAATCTTGTCGGTCTGGGCGCGACCGACTTCGATGAAGAAGCCGGAGACGCGGTTGTATTCGACGCGCAGCGTGGCGATGCCGGTGCGCGCCCGCTCGCGCGTTTCCATGTCGAGCAGGAAGCTGCCGCAATCGCTTTGCAGCGCGCGCAGTTCATCGAGTTCGGCATCGAAACCGTCAGCGATGACGCCGCCTTCGCGCAGCACCACGCCGGGTTCCGGTTTCAGCGCGTGTGCCAGCGTGTCGAGCGCTTCGGCCGGGAAGATCAGGCGTTCGATCAGGTCGGCCAGATCGGGGCCGGCGGCGAGCAGGGCGTCCTGCAACGCGGGCAGGCGCAGCAGGCTGTCGCGCAGGCCGGAGAGATCGCGCGGTCGCGCACTTTTCAGCGCGATGCGGGCGGCGATGCGTTCCAGATCGGCCATGCCTTTCAATGCCTCGCGCGCGCCGCGTATCGCTTCCGGCGCGGACATCAGCGCGGCAATTGCGATGTGGCGTCGACTCAGCACGGCGCGGTCACGCAGCGGATGGTGTAGCCAGTGTTTCAGGCGCCGGCTGCCGAGTGAGGTCAGGCAGCGGTCGAGTTCGGAAAACAGCGTCGGCGCCGCTTCGCCGCGCAGGGTTTCGCTGATTTCCAGCGTGCGCCGGGCGGCGGCGTCGAGCAGCACGTACTCGCTGTCCTGCTCCAGCGTCAGGCCGGTGATGTGCGGCAACGCGGCGCGCTGGGTATGCCGCGCGTAATCGAGCAGCACGCCGGCGGCGGCCTGCAGCGCGGGTTGATCCTCGATGCCGAAGGCGGTCAGATCGTTGACGCCGAATTGTTCCAGCATCAGCCGGTGGCCGCGTTCGGCATCGAACTGCCAGTCGGCGCGGCGGGTGAGGGCGCATTTCAGGTTGTTCAAGTCGGTGTGGACGTAACCTTCCGGCAGCAGAATTTCGCTCGGGTTGAGTCGCACCAACTCGGCGCCCAAACGCTCGGCGGCGATCGTCTTGGCGGCGAAACGCCCACTGGACAAGGTCAGCCAGGCCAGCGCCAGTGTCTCCCCTCTCCCGCGAGCGGGAGAGGGGCCGGGGGAGAGGGAAAACGCACGCGAAATTGGCAGCAGCGCCAGCATCACCGCGTCGCGCTTGTCGTCCAGCAAGGCCTCGTCGGTGACGGTGCCGGGCGTGACGATGCGCATCACCTGGCGTTCCACCGGTCCCTTGCTGGTTTTCGGGTCGCCGATCTGTTCGCAGATCGCCACTGATTCGCCCAGCCGCGACAGCTTGGCCAGATAAGCTTCCGCCGCGTGATACGGCACGCCGGCCATGCGGATCGGCTGCCCGGCCGACGCACCGCGTGTGGTCAGCGTGATATCGAGCAGGCGCGCGGCTTTTTCGGCATCGTCATGGAACAACTCGTAGAAGTCGCCCATGCGATAGAACAACAGCATGCCGGGATGCTCGGCCTTGATGCGCAGGTACTGCTGCATCATCGGGGTGTGGGGTGTGGGATCGACGGACACTCGGGCGACAGCGGTTTTTCGGGGAGATGAATTCTACTTGCAGGCAGCGCGCATGAAGCCGGCTTACAATCCGACGCGATTCAATTGACTGTTTCACAATCGGAGCCTTTTGCATGAGTCCGCATACTGTTTGGTTTTGGTGCAGTTCTTTGTTGGCGCTGGCCTCGATGCCTTTGCAGGCGGCCTATACCTGGGTTCCTTCCGCCTCGCCGCAGCAGATCGAGGCCAGATTGGTCCGCACACAGGCAGATCCTGTGGCACATAAAGCTGCGATTGTGGCGGGCAAACGTTCGGCCACGTTCTGTGCTAATTGTCATGGCGATAGTGGTGTCAGCGTGTTGGATGATGTGCCGAATCTGGCTGGTCAGAATGCGTTTTATCTTTTGGCTCAGATCGATAAATTTGGCGATGGACGCCGCAAGGACGACTTCATGTCCGGTCTGGTCAAGGTGTTGAAGCCGGATGAGCGTTTCAATATCGCGGTGTTTTATGCCAGCAAGACGGTGCCGCCGACTCCGCCAAAAGACCGGCGGCAAGCCATCACCGGCGGCAAGCATTTTGCACGGGCGTGCGTTGGCTGCCATGGTGCCAAGGGCTATGGCACGCGCGAAGTTGCGCGTCTGGCCGGGCAGCGCAACGGTTATCTGAAACAGGCGCTGACCGATTACCGCAACGGTAGCGGAGTGCGTTCCGATTCGCGGATGACCGGGGTGTCACAAAAATTGTCCGATGCCGATATCGCCGCTCTGGCGGCTTATCTGGGTTCGTTACCGTGATACGGTGATTTACAGAGCCAGGTTATTCATCTTCGTGACCTGCTAAAGAATCTCGTTTTGGCGCCGATGAGGGCAAGCCGATTTGGGCAAGTAGATGACATTTACACATCCTTGGCTTGGAGGAGAGCAAATGGATAGCCAGCAAAGTTTCAGCGTGCCCCCTTCCACCGCAGCGCGTCCCGACCTGGACTGGAGCCAGGTGCGTGAGACCATCCTGATGCTGAATCTTGCCGTTGCCCAGATCGAGGTGGCACTGAGGGAATCGAGTGGATCGGTTGAAGTGCTGACCAATTCGTTCACCGGTATGTACGGCAACCTGATGGCGCTGGTGGAAGCCGTGCACGCGTTGCCCGATTCGACGATGAAAAATTCGATCGAAGATTCGGGTATGGCGGTTTCCGGGCAGATGCAGCAGGCTATCGTGGCGTTCCAGTTCTATGACCGACTGTCGCAGCGCTTGTCGCATGCTTGCCGCAGTCTGGACGAGCTGACCAGTATCGTGAACGATCCGGCTCGGCTGTATAACCCCTATTCCTGGCACGCCCTGCAGCAGAAGATTCGTTCCAAGTACACGATGGAAGATGAGAAGCTGATGTTCGACAAGCTGATCGAAACTGGTGATGTCCAGGCCGCGCTGCAGGAATATGTGAGCTTGAAGCAGGGGCAGGCAAGCAATTCCTCGGATATCGAATTGTTCTGATGCAGGTGCAATCACTCGACCATCTGGTCCTGACCGTGGCCGACGTGGAAACATCGGCCATTTTTTATGCGCGCGTATTGGGCATGCAACGGGTGATATTTGGCGAAGGACGCACGGCCTTGCAGTTCGGCAACCAGAAGATCAATTTGCACCCGGCTGCAGCACCATTGCAGCCGCATGCTTTGCGGCCTGTCGCCGGCAGCGGGGATCTGTGCTTTGTGACGCTACTGATGCTGGCCGACTGGCTGAAACATCTGGCTGCGTGTGGCGTGGTGCTGGAAGCTGGGCCGGTGGCACGCAGCGGTGCGCTAGGGCCGATGATGTCGCTGTATTTCCGGGATCCGGATGGCAATCTGATCGAAATTGCGAAGTATCCGGAACCCTGAGTCGCCAAGCCGGCCAGAGGGTTGTTTTCCTTGCTTTTCCGGTTATTTTCCAATGTTCAAAATCCCCGTATCCGTATTGGTGGTAATCCACACAGCCGATCTGCAGGTATTGCTGATCGAGCGCGCCGATGCGCCCGGCCTCTGGCAATCAGTCACTGGCAGTCAAGAATCCGGCGAGACGTTGCGCGAAACTGCCATTCGTGAAGTGGCGGAAGAAACCGGCCTTGACGCGCAAGCATTCACGTTGACCGATTGGCAGATGCGGAATCAGTTTGAGATCTTTCCGCGCTGGCGGCATCGCTATGCCCCCGGCGTAACGCACAACAGCGAACATGTTTTCAGTCTGCTGTTGCCTGCGCCTCAAGCGGTGATGTTGGCCGAACGCGAACACCTGAACCAGGTCTGGCTGCCGTATGCCGCCGCAGCGGAAAAATGCTTTTCCTGGAGCAATGCCGCGGCGATCCGCCGACTGCCTGTTATTTGCCTGCCCGTCGAATCCCGCGCGGCCTGAGTCGGTAGCCTGCTGCAAGTTTGTTTCAGAGCGTGCGCGCCAGCACCCAGGCATGAATTTCAATGGCGCCAGCTTTGCGCACCACGCGCGCCAGTTCATCCAGGCTGCTGCCGCTGGTCATTACGTCGTCGATTAGTGCGACACGTTTTCCACTTAAGTCGATGCAACAGGTAAAAGCGCCGCGCAGATTGCGTTGCCGGGTTTTCAGATCGAGGCCGGCTTGCGACGGCGTGTTGCGCAGCCGTTGGCAGGCATTCGGCAGCCAGGGCACGCCGATGCGGGGCGAGAGTCGGCGGGCAATTTCCGCGGCCTGGTTGAAGCCGCGCTGAGCCAGACGGGCAGGATGCAGTGGCATTGGCAGCAGGTAATCGAGACTTGGCTGGTCAATACCGATCCGTTCCGCCATGCGAGCGGCAAAGAATTCGGTCAGGTTGCTGGCATGCGCGTATTTGCATTGCTGCACCAGGCTATCGAGCGGGAAGGCGTAGCTGAAGACCGCCCTGGTGCGGTCGAACGCGGGCGGCTTTTTCAGACAGGCGCCGCAGATTTCACCCTGTGGCGTGGGCAGCGCGCATTGCGGACAACAAGCGGCGGGCAAGTGCGCCAGATCGTCTTCACACCCGGCGCAGAGCAGCGCACCGGCGACACGTTCGCCGCAGAGAAAACAGGCTTGCGGCAAACGAGATTGCATGAATTTTATGCACTTGTTCAGCGTGGATTGTTGCAAGTTTGACAAGGTATTATCCCTCCCCCACCATCCCGGCTCTTTTCTGCCGGTTTTTTTCAATGTCCGAGAAACTTCTCATTTCCGCCGCATCCTGCAGACGCAGCGCGCGCTTGTTCAATCTGCTTGCAGTCGCGACAACTCTGCTTTCCGCCAGTCTGTTCGGTATCGGCAATCTGGTCGCCGACAAGAAGCTGGCTTTCCTGCCGATGGCGATGTCGCTGCCGCCGATCATGATCTGGCTGGCGGCCTCCATCTTCGTCTATGCCTCGATCGCGCACCATCCCGACCTGACCGTGCGGCATTACAACAAATGGGCCGGCTATCGCTATTACGCGGTGGTCGGCACCCTGACCGTGCTGTCGAATGATCTGGCGCAACTGCCCACCGGCTGGGCCGGCGTCTGGGCCTTGATGCTGCTGACCCTGGTGCCCTGGGCGTTGTACGACGTCTGGAAAGCCGGCAAGGAAAACTGGCAGGACCTCGAAGTAGAAAGAGAAACACACAAGGAAGCGCACTGATGAACGATATGACCCAACCCGCAGCCGCTGTGGAAGCCCGCAAACGCTGGTCGCTGGCCGAACTGGAAGCGCTCTACGCGCTGCCATTCAACGATTTGATGTTCCAGGCGCAGAGCGTGCATCGCGCCAATTTCGATCCGAATGCGGTGCAACTGTCCACATTGTTGTCGATCAAGACCGGCGGTTGTTCCGAGGATTGCGGCTATTGCTCGCAATCGGCGCGACACGATACCGGCCTGGAACGGGAAAAGCTGCTCGACGTGGCGGAAGTCGTCGCCACCGCGAAAGCCGCCAAGGAGGCCGGCGCGACCCGCTTCTGCATGGGCG
>CAZUSF010000070.1:0-9949 GCA_964623355.1 uncultured Thiobacillus sp.
GAAGGACGGCGTGATCGCCGACTTCACCGTCACCGAGCAGATGCTCAAGTTCTTCATCAAGAAGGTGCATGACACCCGGATGTTCCGTCCCAGTCCGCGCATCATCATCTGCGTGCCCTGCGGCTCGACCCAGGTCGAGCGGCGCGCCATCCGCGAATCGGCGATCGGCGCCGGCGCGCGCCAGGTCTACCTGATCGAGGAGCCGATGGCGGCGGCGATCGGCGCCGGCATGCCGGTGGCGGAAGCGACCGGCTCGATGGTGGTCGATATCGGTGGCGGTACGACGGAAGTGGGCGTCATCTCGCTCGGCGGTATGGTCTATTCCACCTCGGTACGGGTCGGCGGCGACAAGTTCGATGAAGCCATCATCAATTACATCCGTCGCAACTACGGCATGCTGATCGGCGAAGCCACTTCCGAAATGATCAAGAAGGAAATGGGCTCGGCGTTCCCCGGTTCGGAAGTGCGCGAAATGGAAGTCAAAGGCCGCAACATGGCCGAAGGCATTCCGCGCAGCTTCACCATCACCAGCAACGAAATCCTGGAAGCGCTGACCGACCCGCTCAACACCATCGTGTCCGCGGTCAAATCGGCGCTGGAACAGACGCCGCCGGAACTGGGCGCCGATATTGCCGACAAAGGCATGGTGCTGACTGGCGGCGGTGCATTGCTGCGTGACCTGGACCGCTTGCTGATGGAAGAAACCGGGTTGCCGGTGATCGTAGCGGAAGATCCGCTGTCTTGCGTCGTGCGCGGCTCCGGCCGGGCGCTGGAAGAGATGGATCGGCTGTCCACTGTGTTCACCAACGACTGATTCGTGAAGGGGGAAGGGTTGGCGCCATTGGCGCTCCAAGGGGAAAGGTGAGGTAAACGCGCCGATTGCGCGAACAGCCTGCTTTTTGCCCTTCCCCCCTTTGCAACGCCCCACATCCCCTTCACACCACTTACCTCATGTCTTCCGCGCCACACGCCCCTCTTTTTGTTCGGGAGATGGGGCTGCCAGTTCGTTTCAGTTTGTATGTTCTGGTGTGTCTGTTTCTGCTTGGCCTGGACGCGCGCTATGCCACCTTGAACGGTGTGCGCACCGGACTCAATGCGATCATTCATCCGGTGCAGATGGCGCTTGCGCGGCCTTGGGAATGGCTGCTTGGGGTGGGCGGATTTTTTATTGCGCATGGTGAACTGGCGGCCGAAAACAACCGCCTCAAGCAGCAGCAGGAATTGCTTGCTGCCAGCTTGGGCGATCGGATTGCCATCGCGGCGGAAAATACGCAACTGCGGGCTTTGATGGCATTGCCGCCACGCCCCGGATTTACGCTGTTGCCAGGTGAAATCATCGAAGCGTCCACCGACCCGTTCTCGCGCAAAGTCATCATCAATCGTGGTTCCGGACATGGCGTCGCCGCAGGTTGGCCGGTGGTTGACGCGAATGGCCTGGTCGGCCAGGTGACCCGGGTCTACCCATGGAGCGCGGAAGTCTCCTTGCTGACGGATCGCAGCCAGGGTGCGCCGGTACAGAATATGCGCAACGGTTTGCGGATCATCGTTTCCGGTCAGGGATCGGATAACTTTCTGGAAGTCCGGTTTCTCGACATGCATGCCGATTTGCAACCCGGTGATCTGCTTTATACCTCGGGCATTGATGGCATTTATCCGGCTGGCATTCCGGTCGCGCGCGTGGTGAAAACCGAGCCGCCGCATCACACGCCTTTCGCGCGCGCGCTGTGTCAGCCGCTGGGCGGGGTCGGTCGCTACCGTCACATGGCGGTCCTGGTGCCAACAGCACCGCCTGCCGGGGTCGAAAAACAACTTCAGCCAGCGTCGAAAAAGAAGTCGAAATGAACACGCGACCTTTATTGCCGCAGGGCGCCGAACTGCTGCATCCGCCGACGCGAAACAAGGTCTATATCAGCCTGCTGCTGGCTTTTGCGTTGACCCTGTTGCCCTGGATGGAGCAGATTCGTTGGTTGGTGCCGGATTTCACCTTGATGGTCTTGCTCTACTGGAATATCCGGGCGCCCCGCATCGCCTCGCTGGGCACCGCTTTCAGCCTCGGTTTGATGACCGATGTCGCGCGGGGCGTGGTGTTTGGACTGAATGCGCTGGCTTACTGCATCGCCACCTTCATTGTGTTGCTGCTGCAACGTCGGCTGGAAGGCTTCGATGTGCCGCGTCAGTCCTTGCAACTGTCCCCGATCCTGCTCGGCAAGGAAGTGCTGGTTCTGGCGCTTGGCCTGGTCATGGGGCGCGGTGATGCCGATTGGCGCTGGCTAGCCGCCGGCATCGTGGCGGCGCTGCTGTGGCCACTGCTCGCCTGGCTGGTTGACCGCATCACCTCGCAAGCTCCGGCAAGCCGGCAAACGCCGCTGTAGTCTTGCGCTGACCACATGCTGCGCCTGATCAACCCACAGCAGGAGTTTCTGCGTTTTCGCCGACGCATGGAAATTGCCGGCGTGATTGCTGCGCTCATGTTTGTCGGCCTGTTCAGCCGTTTTGTCTGGTTACAGGTGGTGCATTTCGATCACTACCACGCGCTGGCGGAAAATAATCGGATCTCGCTGGTGCCGGCGCCGCCCTCGCGCGGGGTCATTTACGATCGGCAAAATACCGTACTGGCACAAAACTTTTCCGCCAGCACGTTGGAAATCACGCCTTCCAAAGTGGGAAAGCTGGATGAGACGATCGACCGATTGAGTGAGGTCGTCACGATTACCTCTGGCGATCGCAAGCGGTTCAAGAAAATGCTTGCCGAGAGCAAGAACTTTGAAAGCATCCCGATCCGCAATCTGCTTAGCGAAGAAGATGCTGCCCGGTTTTCGGTAAATCGCTATCGTTTTCCCGGTGTCGAGATCAAGGCGCGGCAATTTCGCCAATACCCGCAGGGGGCGGCTTTCTCGCATGTGGTTGGCTATATAGGCCGGATTGGCGAAAAGGATGAGATTCGTCTGGAAGAACGCGGACTTACCGCCAATTACAAAGGCACCGACCACATCGGAAAACTCGGCCTGGAAGCGCGTTACGAAACCTGGTTGCATGGACGCACCGGCATCGAGAAGGTGGAAACCGATTCCGGCGGGCGCGCGGTCCGCGTCTTGTCGCGGACGCCGCCAGTGGCCGGTTACAACCTGTATCTGCATCTGGATGCCAAATTGCAGGAGATCGCGGAAAAGGTATTTGGCGATTTCCGGGGTTCCCTGGTTGCGCTCGACCCGCGCAATGGCGGTGTCCTGGCGCTGATCTCGAAACCCGGCTTCGATCCCAACCTGTTTGTCGATGGCATTGATGTCGCAACCTGGCGCGAGTTGAACGATTCCCTTGATCGCCCGCTGATCAATCGTGCTTTGCGTGGCGTCTATCCGCCGGGATCAACGATCAAACCCTTCATGGGGCTGGCTGGACTTGAGCTGGGCATCCGCAAGGCGGGCGATACCATCTCCGATCCGGGCTTTTTCACGCTGCCTGGCAGCAGCCATCGCTACCGCGACTGGAAAAAGGATGGTCACGGCATGGTCGACCTGAAACGTTCGATCGTCGTTTCCTGTGACACCTACTATTACGGCTTGGCCCAGCAAATGGGCATCGAGCGGATGTCCAGTTATCTCTCGCATTTTGGCTTCGGCAAGAAAACAGAGGTTGATCTGGATGGTGAGTTGTCCGGCCTGATGCCAACCCCGGCCTGGAAGAAGAGACGCTTCAATCAACCCTGGTGGCCGGGAGAAACCGTGGTGGCCGGGATCGGGCAGGGCTATGTGCTGGCCACGCCGATGCAGTTGGCGGTTGCCACCATGACGTTGGCGAACAATGGTGTGGTCTACAAACCGCAAATATTGCGCGCCTGGCGCGACCCGGCGACTGACCAAATGTTCTACGCTGCACCGCAGATCGTCGAGCAGATCAAGCTGGATCCGAAACATCTGCGTGTGGTCAAGGATGCGATGGTCGATGTCATGCGCCCCGGTGGTACGGCTGCCATCGCCGGCGCCAATACGCCGTATCTCTTCGCCGGCAAGACGGGTACCGCGCAAGTCATCGGTATCAAGCAAGGTGCGCGCTATATCGAAAGCCAGGTGCATGCGCGGCATCGCGACCATGCCTTGTTCATTTCCTTCGCCCCGGCGGACGATCCCAAGATAGTCATCGCAGTGATGGTTGAAAATGGCGGCCATGGCAGTACGATCGCGGCGCCGATTGCGCGCAAAGTGACGGACTATTGGCTGCTTGGAAAGCTGCCGAAGGTGTTTGAACCCGTCGTGCCTGACGCCGCGGTCGATTCAGATGCCGAGAATGAGGAAGAAGGGTCTGAGGACGCCCCGGTGGCGCCTGGCCTTCCCTCTGTAGTGACACCGATAGTAGAGGGGCTGCAGTGATTTTTCAGTGGCTGCGGCGCATTGTCCGCTATCTCGATGGGCCGATGATCGGCTTGCTGACGCTGCTTATGCTGACCAGCGTCTCGGTTGTGTTCAGCGCCAGCGGTGAAAATAGCGACCGACTTTTTTCTCACCTGGGCAACATGGGAGTGGCATTGACGGCCATGGTGCTGGTTTCGCATATTCCGCCGCAACGTCTGATGCAGTTCGCACTGCCAATCTATATCTTTGGCATTCTGTTATTGCTCGGCGTCGCCTTGTTTGGTGTGGTCGTCAATGGCTCGCGCCGTTGGTTGGAGCTTGGCATCACTCGCATTCAACCTTCTGAATTGATGCGGCTGGCGGCGCCAATGATGTTGGCCTGGTATTTCCACTACAAACAGGAAACCTTGCGTGGTCGCGACTATGTGTTTGCCGCGCTGATGTTGGTGATTCCGGTTGCCTTTATTGCCAAGCAGCCTGATCTGGGCACTTCTTTATTGATTACCGCTTCCGGTTTCTTCGTTCTGTTTCTCGCTGGCCTGTCCTGGAAAGTGATCGCTGGCGCGGCGATCACGGCTGGCTCGGCCTTGCCGTTGGTATGGAACTATTTGTTGCACGACTATCAACGCCAGCGTGTACTGACTTTGATCGACCCGGCGGCTGATCCGCTCGGTGCGGGTTACCACATCATCCAGTCCACGATTGCCGTCGGTTCCGGCGGCGTTGCCGGCAAGGGCTGGATGATGGGCACCCAGACTCATCTCGATTTTCTGCCGGAACGCAGCACCGACTTCATTTTTGCGGTGTTTTCGGAGGAGTTCGGCCTGATCGGCAATCTGTTCCTGTTGTTGCTCTATGCCGCCATCATCTGGCGTGGCATGCATTTAGCCGCCGGCGCGCCCTCACTGTTTGGCCGTTTGCTGTCGGGCGCCATCGTGTTGACCTTCTTTACTTACGCGTTCGTCAACATGGGCATGGTGTCCGGGATATTGCCGGTGGTGGGTGTGCCGTTGCCGCTGATCAGTTACGGCGGCACATCGATGCTGACGGTGTTGGTTGGATTTGGCATTATGATGAGCGCCGCAACACATAAAAAGCTTGTAAAAACATAGCGGATACGAGCTACACTTGTAGCGTTTTCTCATGTTCTTACAGTAAAAGTGGGCGTCCCATGAAAACTCATCGTCCCAATCCGTGCTTTCCCTTGGCGGCCGCAACCGGGCCAAGCAAATTCGCTGTGCCGCTCGGCCTCGCGCTTGGACTCGCCCTGGCAGGTTGCGCCAACGTCAATACCAAGACCAGTGACACTGACCGCGCCAGCGTGCCGAGTCAGCAGGCTGATGCAAGCAAAGCGGTCGTGCCGCCGTTCAAAGGCGGCCGCTATTACAAGGATGATGGCCCGGGCGCCAATCCGCCGGCGAATCTGGATGATATTCCCGATGCCGTGCCGAAGCAGGAGCCGTTCAATCGTCAAACCAGCAAGGCCTACAAGGTCATGGGCAAACGCTATGTGCCCTTGGCCGACAACATCGACTACAAAGCGCGTGGCCTGGCATCCTGGTATGGCCGCAAGTTTCACGGCAATGCAACGTCGATCGGCGAACCGTATGACATGTATGCGATGACCGCTGCGCATCCGACCCTGCCATTGCCCAGTTATGCCCGCGTCACCAATCTGGAAAACGGCAAGAGCGTGGTGGTTCGGCTCAACGACAGAGGTCCGTTCCATCCCGGCCGCATCATCGACTTGTCTTATACCGCCGCGCACAAGCTGGATGTTCTGAAAGATGTGACGGAGGTCGAAGTGGCCGCTTTGCTGCCAGACGCGGCGCCAACTTCATTTGCCGCCCTCGCGACGGAAGATGTCAGCCTTGCTTCGGTGCAAAAAGAACCGGTTCCAGCGCCGCAAGCGGTAGCGGTAAAAACCGAAACGACCCGCATTGATGCCGGCCAGAGTGTCTATCTGCAACTTGGGGCGTTCGGCAATCCAGTCGCTGCGGATGGCGTGATGGCGCGGGCCACGGCCAAGCTATCGAGCGATTTCCCCAGTGTCATGCGCCTCGAGTCGAATGGACTCTTCAAGGTGCAGGCCGGGCCATTTGCCAGTGCCGAGGCTGCCGATCAGGCCGCAGCGTTGATCAGGAATGATCTTGGAATTCAGGCATTCAAAGTGATTGTCGCCACGCCGGCGCCTGTCGTTGCGAAACCCGCAATCATTCCGATCGCCTCGGGTTTGTATCTGCAACTGGCGGCATTCTCCAGCCCGGTCGCAGCCGAAGTCCTGGCCAACCGGATCAAGCTTCGCTTTGGCGATGAACTTCCTGGCCTGGATCAAATCAATGTCGGCAGTTTGTTCAAGCTTCAGGCGGGGCCATTTGCCAGCCCGGCTGATGCAGAACGGATCTCGCTGGCGTATTTGCAGGATTTCGGCGTCAAGCCGTACCGCGTCAATCGTTGACCACAACACGCTGACCACAACGCGCTGTTCCAACCGCCGGCGATAACGGTTAGCGATTACCACACCGATAACCGCTCCGAAAACCGGCGGTGAATCTTTTTTAATTCAATTTTTTCCAGAGATGCAGGTACTCAGCTTGAAATCCCGACTCGTCATTTTCATCGCCTTACTCGTCGCGGGCTTCTCCATCGCCTCAAGAGCCGCTTTGCCGGTGCCCCCGGCGCCTCAGATCGAGGCAAATGCCTGGATTCTGATCGACTACGACAGCGGAAAAGTGCTGGCCGAAAACAAGCCGGATGCCAGGATCGAACCCGCCTCGCTGACCAAATTGATGACTGCCTACCTGGCATTCAGCGCCATCAAGGAAGGTCGACTGCGACTTGATCAGCGCTTGCCGGTGTCAGAGAAAGCCTGGCGGGCGGAAGGCTCGCGCATGTTTCTTGATCCGAAACAGCCTGCCCTGGTCGACGATTTGTTGAAAGGCGTCATCGTCCAGTCTGGCAATGACGCCTGCATCGTACTGGCAGAGGCCATTGCCGGAACCGAGGAAGGCTTCGTCTCGATGATGAACGCGACGGCGAAGAGGCTGGGCATGAAGCAGACGAATTTTCTCAATTCGACAGGATTGCCGCACCCACAGCACTTGACCACTGCGCGCGACCTGTCGCTTCTGGCCAGTGCCTTGATTCGCGATTTTCCCGAGTTCTACAAAATCTATTCATTGAAAGAATTCAACTACAACAAGATCACCCAACCCAACCGCAATCGACTGTTGTTCATCGACCCCAGCGTCGATGGCTTCAAAACCGGTCATACCAACAGTGCCGGATACTGTCTGATCGCTTCGGCGAAGCGAGAAAAGCGGCGTTTGCTGTCGGTTGTGCTGGGCGCCAATTCGGATGCTGCACGCGCGATGGAGAGCCAGAAACTGCTCAATTTCGGCTTCCAGTTCTATGAAACGGTGAAACTCTACCCAGCCAATCAAGCGGTCTCGAAACTGCGTTTGTACAAAGGCACTCAGAGCGAAGTCAAAACCGGATTCATGGGCGATCTGCATGTCACCGTGCCACGCGGCACCGGTAAACGCATCCAGGCCCAGATGATCTCGCAGCAACCCTTGCTGGCGCCGATCAAGCGCGGTCAGCAATTGGGCACCTTGCGATTGACGGTCGATGGTCAGGCGGCCGGCGATTACCCCTTGCTGGCGTTGGAAACCATACCCGTCGCGGGCATTCTCGGGCGTGGCTGGGACAACATCTTGTTGATGTTCAAATAAGCCGTGTTCAACTAATCAGCCGGTATGCGCCGCCATGACGACTGTCTATCTCAATGGCCAATTTCTAGCGCTTGAAGAAGCCTGCATCCCGGTGATGGACCGGGGCTTTCTGTTTGGCGACGGTGTTTATGAAGTCATCCCGGTATACGACCGGCAACCTTTCCGGCTGCATCAGCATCTGGCACGCCTGCAAGATAGCCTGGACGGTATCCGTCTGGAAAACCCGCATTCCGCTGCAGAATGGGAAAGCCTGATCTTGCGGATTGTTGAAACCGCCGATTGGCCGGATCAAGGCATGTACCTGCAAGTCACGCGCGGCTTGGGTCCACGCGATCATGCTTTTCCCAAGATCGTGCAAGCCACGGTTTTCATCATGCCGATGCAACTTAGCCCGCCTGCCGCGGAGGCGGTGGAGCAGGGTGTCAGCGCCATCACCAGCCACGACAATCGCTGGCTGCGCTGCGATCTGAAGGTCACCTCACTTCTGCCCAACGTCCTGCTGCGCCAGCTTTCAGTCGATGCCGGCTGCACCGAAACGATCCTGATCCGCGATGGTCAGTTGATCGAAGGGTCATCCAGCAGCGTGTTCATCGTGCAGGATGGCACCCTGCTTGCCCCGCCCAAATCCAACCTGATGCTGCCCGGCATCACCTACGACGTGGTGCTCGAACTGGCCGCGGCAGCCTCGATGCCGCATCAGGTCAGGCCGATTACGGAAACCGAATTACGCCAGGCTTCCGAAATCTGGCTCACTTCTTCGACCAAGGAGGTCATGCCAGTGACACAGCTCGATGGCAAAAGTGTCGGCACCGGGCAGCCCGGACCGCTGTTCCGCCAGATGCATGCTGACTATCAAGCCTTCAAGCACCGCATCATGCGGAGAAAGAACGCCGCATGAACAAGGAAGCAAACGACGCCGAAAACCCGGATACGCTGCTTGAATTCCCCTGTGAATTTCCGGTCAAGATCATGGGCGAACGACGCGATGACTTTGCCCAAATCATGGTCGCCATCGTGTTGCGCCACGCTCCCGATTTCATTGCGGAAAGCGTCGAAATGCGCGCTTCATCGGGCGGCAAATATCTCTCCATCACCTGCACCATCCGCGCTACATCAAAGCTGCAACTGGACAACCTGTACCGCGAACTGACCGCACACCCGATGGTAAAAGTAGCGCTTTGATTGAGTAAAAACGGTGCCAGATAAACCGCGTATCAAGCGACTTGGTCTGGTCGAGTACGAACCCACCTGGCGCGCGATGCAGGCATTCACCGCTAACCGTTCAGCCGAAACCGCCGACGAAATCTGGCTGCTGCAACATCCGCCCGTTTTCACCCTCGGCATGGCCGGCAAACGCGAACACCTGCTGGCCGATATCGGTATCCCGGTGGTGGCAATCGACCGCGGTGGCCAGATCACCTACCACGGCCCCGGCCAAGTCGTCATTTATCTCCTGCTCGACCTGAAACGCCTGGGCTTCGGCATCAAGGAGCTGGTGCGACGCATGGAGCAGGCGATCATTGATGTGCTGAGCGAATCCGGCATCGAAGCAGAACGCCAGCCCGGCGCCCCAGGCGTCTACGTCGCCGGCGCCAAGATCGCCGCCCTCGGCCTGCGGGTCAAGAACGGCTGCACCTACCATGGCCTCAGCCTGAATCTGGACATGGATTTGTCCCCCTTCCAGGCGATCAACCCGTGCGGCTATGCCGGTATGTCAGTCACCCAAGTCAGCAACCTCGCCAGCAAGCCATCCCCACAACCCGTTGAAGAAGCGTTGCTGGCTTGTTTGATGCGGCATCTGGGTTGGAGATGAAAAGATAAAGCCACTTCGGAAAGTGGCCCAAGTCTTTGATTTAATCGTGCCGG
>CAZUSF010000071.1:0-9864 GCA_964623355.1 uncultured Thiobacillus sp.
CGGCGTTCCAGGCCAGCGCTTGTTTGACCACTTCACGCGGATAAACCGAAGTCTGCGTCAGCGTACCGCGAAACAATTCGGTTGCTGCCAGGACGCGGTTCTGGCTATCCAGGAACAGCACCATGAACACTTCATGGCCGAGGCCGCGCATTTTGAGTTGCAGATAATCGCGCACGATTTGCGGTGAAGTAAGCGCATCCCCGTGCCGCATTTCCTCGCTCAGCGCGCGCTTGGCCATTTCCAGCACCGCCTGCAGTTGCGCGTATTTGGCCGGCCCCATGCCGGGGATAACACTGAAGTCGGCAAGGGTTGAAGCGAACAGATGATTGAGGCCGTTGAAGCGGTCAAGCAGTTCGCGCGCCAGATCGACCGCGCTTTTCCCGGGCATGCCGACGCGCAAAAAGATCGCCAGCAATTCAGCGTCGGACAAAGCCGCAGCGCCGCGCTCGAGCAGTTTCTCGCGTGGCCGGTCGCCGGCCGGCCAATCCATGATCGACATGATTTTTCTCCCCTTTTGTTGTCATCTTGTATCAGGTCGAAAGGGTTACTCGCAGAGCATGCCGTCTTCCGCCCAGGCGCGTACATCGCGCGCCCATTCTTTTGATCCACCCGGCACCGCCGGGAATTTTCCATTTGGCGTCATGCCGTTATCCAACGCCCAGTGCACGCGTTCGTCGTGCAACAAGTGCGCAAGCATCAGGCTGTTGACGTCGCCGGTACCCAGATTTCTCTTCGCGATCAGGCAGGTCTCGCGCGCGCTTTTGCCGGTCCAGTCCATTTTTTCATGCGGCGCCATCCATTCGCCACGCGGCAAACCGGTAAGGCGCGGCGTGTGGCAGTTGTCGCACAAATAGCGGGAACGATGCGAATTGAAAGCGCGGCCATGGTTTTGCCGACTGTTGAACTGGTGGCATTGCAGGCAGCGCGGGTGCTGGAACTTGGCGTAAAGCGCATCGCTGAATCGGGTCGGCTCTGCATTGGCGACAGGCACAACCGGCAAAACCAGCGCCAACAGCCAGGCAACCGACAGCAGAAAACTTTTCATGCCGATCATCATGCCGACTCGTTCAGCACTTCCGGTGGCGCTGCCGGGCTGAAAATATCCTGATAGGCGGCATAGGTCGAAGTCAGCGTCCAGGGGACAAATACCAGCAGGCCAAGACCAAAAGGAAGTATCAACGCGACCATGCCGACGACGCCCAGGATCAGGCTATAGACCAGGATCGACCGCCAGTTGATCCAGCATGCCCAAAGGCTCCACCAGAGGGCGCGCCCGGCCGGAAAGTTTTCGAACATCACCAGGGCGGGAGCAAACCAGGTTGCCATTAACAACGGCACAAACAGCAGCGTGCCCAGGCTCATCGCCGGCAACGCCGTGGCCAGGATCAGTTCGGCTTGTTCCGGCGTCATCGCCGCCGGGTTCTGGGCTTGTTGCAGCAAGGCTTCCATATCGCCATCGGTGAAAAATTTCACCGTCTGGAAGATCAGCAGTGTGACCAGCATGTACAAGCCGCCGATGATCAGCAAAGTATCGCGACGTTCACGCCAGCCGGCGGCGAGGTAGATGAATGAGATCGTCTCGCCATTACTGCCACCGCGACTGGCCGCCATATAACCGGCGACGATGAAGGGAGACAGCACATGCACGGCGACTACGCCGACAAACGGCAGCATGCCGACCAACAGCAATAAGAGAAAGACCAGCGCGGTCATGCCGGACCAGGGAATGGGCGCCAACATGAACAAACGCCAACCTTGTTTGATCCAGGCAAGGCCAGCGGCTGCGGGTGGGCGCGAAAGTGTGAGCGGATTCATCGGCTTGACAGGGAATTACGGATAAAAAAGGCATACCGAAAAATTCGATACGTCGTTGCAGACGACCATCTGCTGGCAACGAATGGTCGCATTCAGGCTTAAAACTCGTGAATCACCCAGAGCGGAACCTGAAAATTTGGTGACAGATCGTCGTACTTGCGCATCTGACCATCGCCGCGCTGGTCGATCAGAAAATAGGGCCTGCCGTGCGGCGGGGTGACCTTGATCATGTAAAGACGACCTTTGACGCGAAACTCTTCGATCCGTTCATCACCCCGCTGAACGATGGTGATCTGTGGTTCGAGATCAAGATCGACCATGCCGGGTGGCGGCGGAATATCAGGCAGCGGCATCAATCCCGCGGGTTTGTCGGCGGCCATCAGAGCCGGTGAAACAAGCAGCAAGCTGGCAAGCAGGAAAGCAGTCGATCGCATGATGAAAACCTCGTTATCAGGCTTTCATTCTAGTGCTTACTTGCCGGCTTGGTGCTTCAGGCGTAGCTGCGCAGCTTGAGCGAGAACTGCGACAACGCGGATATGCCGCTGGCTTCCGCTTTCTGGCACCAATCCTGCAATTGTCGGACCAGTTGCTCGCGCGACGCGGTGGAGCGCCCCCAGACCGAAACCAGGTCTTGCCGCATCTGGTAGAGGGTGCGAAGTTGCTCGCTGCGCGACAGGACCGATTGCAACCTGGCCTGCTCGGACGCCTGCAGTTCATTCTGATCCCGGTTCAGCCAGCGCCGAATATCCCGCATTTCAGGCAAATTCTCCGCGAGCGCGCCGCGCAGTTTCTCCAGTTCCTGCTTGGAAACCTTCTGCATGATGCGCGAGTAGCGCGTCATCACGTCATAGCGATGGGTAATGATCGCGTGCAGCAGATCGGTATCGCAGAAGTGCTTGATCTCGCCCCAGCGGACTTTCGGCGCCACTTTCTTGACACTGGCCAGGCCGAACAACTCCAGCGTGCGGATATAAGCCCAGCCGATATCGAATTCGTACCAGCGATTCGACAGCTTGGCCGAGCTGCCATAAGCGTGATGATTGTTATGCAGTTCCTCGCCGCCGACCAGAATGCCCCAGGGCACGATGTTGGTGCTGGCGTCTTCGCAGGCAAAATTGCGATAGCCCCAGAAATGGCCGATGCCGTTGATCACACCGGCGGCAAAGAACGGAATCCAGATCATCTGCACCGCCCAGATAGTCAGTCCGATCGGACCGAACAACACCAGTTGCAGGGCGAGCAGGATGAAAATGCCAGTAAAAGTATGCGGCGTGTACAGGTTGCGCTCCAGCCAGTCATCCGGCGTGCCATGACCGTAGCGATCCAGTGTCGCCTGCACTTTGGCTTCGGCGCGATACAACTCGGCACCCTGCCAGAGCACTTTCTTGATGCCGAATATCTGCGGGCTGTGCGGGTCTTCCGGCGTTTCGCACTTGGCGTGGTGTTTGCGATGAATCGCGACCCAGGCTTTGGTCACCGTCGCGGTGGTGAACCACAGCCAGAAGCGGAAGAAATGGCTGACCAGGGGGTGCAGATCGAGCGCCCGATGCGCCTGGGCGCGGTGCAGAAAGATGGTGACGCTGGCGATGGTGATATGGGTCAGGGCAAGCGTCACTACCACATAGCCCCACCAAGGCAAATCAATCAATCCATTCAGATAGGCACTCATTCATCTCTCGAAAGAAAACAACGGTCGAGCATTCTAACGCCGCCCTCAGACTTGCGGGTTGGCATAGTGAATAACCCGTTGCGGGTAGGGGATTTCAATCCCTTCACGTTTGAAAACAGTCCAGATCTGCCAGTTAAGGTCGGAGCGCAAATTAGCCTCACCCTGTTCCGGATCGTCGATCCAGACCGCCAATTCGAGGTCGATACCATTCTCACTAAAGTTCTTCAGGCGCACGTTCGGCGCATGCGTATCGAGCACGCGTTCATGTTGCCGGGCAATATCCAGCATCAGGCTGCGCACTTTTTCCAGATCGCTGCTATAGGCAACCTGGATCGACAGCAGCAGCAGATTATCCTTGTCGGTCAGACTGTGATTCACCACCGGCGCGGTGATCATGGTTTCGTTCGGGATGATGCTTTCGCTGCCGTTGAGGCTGCGGATGACGGTGTAGCGGGTGGCGATCTCTTTGACTTCGCCCGAGTGCGGACCCACCTCGATCATGTCGCCGATGCGCACCGACTGATCCAGCAGCAAGGTGAAGCCGGAAACATAGTTGGCGGCGATCTTTTGCAGGCCCAGGCCGAGGCCAACGCCGAGCGCGCCACCGAATACCGACAGCACGGTGATGTCGATGCCGACCAGCGGCAACGCGATCAACACCGCCAGCACCAGCAGCACCGAGCGCGCCAGCTTGCTCAATGCCAGATGAATATTGCCGCTCAGCGGCATCGAGCCAATGACCCGGCGCTCGATGAAATGCGCCAGCCACAACGCCATCACCAGCGTCGCCGCCAGCGAGAGCAGACCGGTCAACACGGTATAGAGCGACAGATGCTGTTTGCCGATATCGAAACCGATGCTGTCCAGCGCATGGATCACCTCGTCCAGATACCCCGCCAGGTAGAGCGCAAACACCCCCCAGACCAGCCAGGAGACCAGGCGTTCGACGGCGTGCAGCATGCGGGTCGGCTGCAGGACACGGCGCAAAATGAAGAAGCAGCCCTGGATCGCCAGAAACGACAGCAGCAAGGGCACCGCCAGGTTGAACAGGTGCACGCTCTGCCACTGTCCGATCAGCAAGCGGCAGATCAACACCAGGGGCAGCATGCTTGCCGGCAAAATCAAGCGATTCCAGTCAGTGGCAGCAAGACTGTCGTGCCAGCCAGGTACGCCGGACAAACTCTGGCGCAGCCGGCGCAAGCCCAACCAGGCGACGATGGCGATGCCGGCCAGCGCGGCAAGCTCGACCAGCATCTCGTGATTGCCGAGATAGCGGACCAGTGGGTCGATCAGGTTATCGAATTGTTCAGATTTGTTCATGGCGGAAAAGACGCATCGAAGCGCGTTCTAATGTCGCAAGGGCAGTGAATGAATTTTATGTCTGCGCCAATTGGCGGCATAGGTTTCAACCAGGTTCGGATTGCCGCGCAGGATCAGCACATTCTCCGCATTGCGGTGTTGTCCGGCGTGGGTGAAATTGAATGAACCGGTAATCACCGCCGCCTCCGGCATGCCATTGTCGATGATCATCACCTTGTTATGCGCGGCGGCATGCTCGCTATCGATCCACACCGGCACGCCCTGCTCGGCCAGCCAGACGACGCGACTGGTAGCAACGGCTTCCATCTGCCGCTGGTCGGCAATCACTTGCACATCGATGCCACGCCGTTTGGCATCAACCAGCGCTTGTGCGATGTCCTTGTGAGTGAAGCTGTAGATTTGCACCAGCACCTGCCGCCTGGCCTTCCGCACCGAATCGACAATCAAGCCAGCAATATCATCGCCCGGCGTGAAAGCAACCTGCAGCGTACCGCGCGCATTCAGTTGCAACGGCGCATCGGCCTGGGCTGAGGCCGCAGCCAGCAACGCCACAAGCACTAACGCCGGGAAGCGGTTCAAATCATTCAAGGTTTAAACCGTGCGTTCCATCACCGCCGCGAAGAAGCCATCGGTGCCATGTTTCGCGGTATCGAGGCGCAGATAGTCACCCATCTTCAGGTCGATATGCTGTGCCGACAGCACGCCCCCGGCCGGCAGCAGATGGAACTCCGGATGCGCTGCGAGGAAGGCGGCAACGATGTCTTCGTTCTCTGCCACCAGCAGGCTGCAGGTGGCGTAAACCAGGCGACCGCCGGCTTTTACCAGGCGACCGGCAGATTCCAGAATGTCGTGCTGAATCTGGGTCAGTTCGGCCACCGATTCCGCGCTCTGCCGCCATTTCAGGTCCGGATTGCGGCGCAAGGTGCCAAGTCCGGAACAAGGCGCATCGACCAGCACGCGATCGAACTTGCCGGCCAGACGCTTCACCTTGGCATCGCGTTCATGCGCGATCAGCAACGCCTGCACATTCTGCAAACCGGAACGAACCAGACGCGGCTTCATCTTGCCGAGGCGTTTTTCCGAGGTGTCGAACGCATACAGACGACCACTGCCGCGCATCAACGCGCCCAGCAACAACGTCTTGCCGCCGGCGCCGGCGCAGAAATCACACACCATCTCGCTGCGCTTCGGCGCCAGCATCAAACCCAGAAGCTGACTGCCTTCGTCCTGCACTTCGACGCTGCCATCGAGAAACAGCGGATGTTTCTGCAACGCCGGCTTGCCTTGTAAACGCATGCCCAGCGGCGACAACGGCGTCGCGGTGGCAACCACCCCTTCACGATTCAATTGCACCAGCACTTCATCCCGTGTCGCCTTCAGCGGATTGACCCGCAAATCAAGCGGCGCAGCACTGTTCAGACTATCCATCAGGGTCGGCAAATGCTCGCCGTACTGGGCGGCAAGCCGTTCATACAGCCAATCCGGCAAATCCAGTCGCACCGCTTCCGGCTGGTCTTCCAGCTTGGCGCCCTTCAGGCTGCGCAGCCAATCAAGCTCGGTCTTGTCCAACTGCGACTGATCCGCCAGCGCCTCGAATTCGCGCATGTTGCGGCCACCATGCCGCGCCAGCCAGGCCAGCAGCAAACGGCGCGGCGTCGCCGGCGCGGCCAGCACTTGCAAACTGCGTAATCGCCGCAGCACGCCGTACACCGCTTCCGCGATGAACGAACGGTCGCGTGCGCCAAAGTTGGGATAGTTGCGAAAGAAGGCGGAAAGCTGGGCATCCGCCGGCCGTTCCAGTTCGAGCAACAATTCAAGGGCTTCGATCGCCGGCGCCAGATCGAGACCGGACGCACTCGTCCCCTCGGCTCTGGTCGACTTGGCGCCGGCTTTGGTTGTCGGCTTGACGCCCGAGCGCAGCGTATTTCTGGGTTTGTGAAGTCTTGGCTTAAGCGACGTCATGACGTGATCCATGTGAAAGCAGGAAATCGAGGAAGGTGCGGGCGACCACCGAGCGCAGCCGCCCGGCGGGATACACCGCATACCACTGCCGAATGATAGGGAAGCCTTGCACATCAAGCACGGCAAACTGAGCCGGATCGTGCAGGGCAAGGGTGTGATGCGAGAGTACCGAGATGCCGAGGCCGGTCAACACCGCCTGTTTGATGGATTCGTTGTTGCCCAGCTCCATGCGCGGCGTCAGCGTCAGGCCGTTGTCGGCGAATAGCCGCTCTGCCGCCTTGCGCGTGCCGGAACCGGGTTCGCGCAGCAGCCAGGGCTCATCCGCCAGCCGCGACAGCGGAATATGGCGCGCCTTCGCCAGCGGATGATCCGGCGCCGCCAGCACCACCAGCGGGTTATCCATGAACGGAATCGCGGTCACCGCCAGCCCCTCCGGCGGCTGACCAAGAATGTAGAGATCGTCGAGGCCGGCAGTGAGCGATTCCAGCACCAGTTCGCGGTTGGTGACGCGCAGCGAAATCTTGACCCCGGGATGCATCTGCGCGAACGCCCCGAGCAGGCGCGGAATGAAATAGCTGGCGGTCGTAATCACCACCAGCCGCAGCGTGCCCTGGGTCAGCCCCCGGCTTGCGACCAGCGACAGCTCGTAGCGTTTCACCGCGCCAAGAATTTCACGCGCGGTGGTCACCAGTTCCTGGCCCTGCTCGGTCAGTTTGACGCGCTTGCTGTTCTGTTCCAGCAACGGGTGACCCACCGCTTCCGCCAGTTTTTTCAACTGCATCGACACCCCCGGCTGCGACAGATGCAGCTCCTCCGCCGCGCGCGACAAAGAAAGATGGCGGGCGGTGGATTCGAAAACCTGGAGTTGGCGGAGGGTCAAATGCAGCATGGTTATCAAATTAATCGCATCAGCGATTCTCGATGCTCCCCTCTCCTTCTGGGAGAGGGGCTGGGGGGTGAGGGAGCCAATCATGGCCTTCGGCCATGATTGGCTGGATTATAAGTAAATGCTTATGCCAATCATCACAAATCATGATTTTTTCTTATGAGTCCGAATCGCTATAGTGCGCCGCATTCCGCTTAAGGGTTTCACCCGGAATAGCTCAATTAAGTACAAACGCATCTTTAAAGGAACATGTCATGGATCAATCAGCACGTTACGCCGACCTCAGCCTGAAAGAAGAAGACCTGATCAAGGGCGACAAGCACATTCTCGTCGCCTATCACATGCAGCCCGCCACCGGTTATGGCTACCTGGAGACCGCCGCGCATATCGCCGCCGAGTCCTCCACCGGCACCAACGTCGAAGTTTGCACCACTGACGACTTCACCAAGGGTGTTGACGCGCTGGTTTACTTCATCGACGAAGCCAAGGGCGTGATGAAGGTCGCCTACCCGATCGACCTGTTCGACCGCAACATGATCGACGGTCGCGCCATGATCGTTTCATTCCTGACCCTGGCCATCGGCAACAATCAGGGCCAAGGTGACGTCAAGTGCCTGAAGATGCACGACTTCTACGTGCCCTGGTCAATGCTGCGCCTGTTCGACGGCCCGTCGAAGGACATCACCGATCTGTGGGACATCCTCGGTCGTCCGCGCGTCAATGGCGGCTACATCGCCGGCACCATCATCAAGCCCAAGCTGGGTCTGCGTCCCGAGCCGTTCGCGGCCGCCGCTTACCAGTTCTGGCTGGGTGGCGACTTCATCAAGAACGACGAACCCCAGGGCAACCAGGTGTTCTGCCCGGCCAAGAAGGTCTATCCGCTGGTGTATGACTCAATGAAGCGCGCCATGGACGAGACCGGCCAGGCCAAGATCTTCTCCGCCAACATCACCGCCGACGACCACTTCGAGATGTGCGCTCGCGCCGATTTCATCCTGGAAACGTTCGGACCGGACGCCAACAAGGTCGCCTTCCTGGTTGACGGCTACGTCGGCGGCCCCGGCATGGTGACCACCGCGCGTCGCCAGTACCCCGACCAATACCTGCACTACCACCGTGCCGGTCACGGCGCCGTGACTTCGCCCTCCGCATTGCGTGGCTACAGCGCCTTCGTGCTGTCCAAAATGTCGCGTCTGCAAGGTGCTTCCGGCATCCACGTCGGCACCATGGGCTACGGCAAGATGGAAGGTGCTGCGGACGACCGCGACATCGCTTACATGATCGAGCGCGATTCCGCCGACGGCCCGTACTACCATCAGGAATGGCACGGCATGAAGCCGACCACCCCGATCATCTCCGGCGGCATGAACGCACTGCGTCTGCCCGGCTTCTTCGAGAACCTGGGTCACGGCAACGTCATCAACACCTCCGGTGGCGGCTCCTACGGCCACATCGACAGCCCGGCGGCCGGCGCGATCTCCCTGCGTCAGTCGTACGAGTGCTGGAAGGCCGGCGCCGACCCGATCGAATTCGCGAAAGAGCACAAAGAGTTCGCCCGCGCCTTCGAATCGTTCCCCGGCGATGCCGACAAGCTGTACCCGGGCTGGCGTGAAAAGCTGGGCGTCCACAAGTAAATCGAACGTCCGCTGTATGTAAGTTTGTAGAGAAAACGCCCCCGGTTCGCTGGGGGCGTTTTGTTTTCGGCAATGAAAAACCCTTGAGCCGTCATTCCCGCGCATGCGGGAATCCAGTGCCACGACCTGGATTCCCGCATGCGCGGGAATGACGAGTTGATTGGAGATGCGCAAAATGACTACCGACAAAGAGCAATACAAAGTCCACACCGAACCCTATTACCAGGCGCAGGGCAAGGAAGTCGAACTGTACGAAGCCGCCTACCGCAACCGCCTGCCGGTGATGGTCAAAGGCCCGACCGGCTGCGGCAAATCGCGCTTCGTCGAATACATGGCGTGGAAGCTGAACAAGCCACTGATCACCGTCGCCTGCAACGAAGACATGACCGCCAGCGACCTGGTCGGCCGCTATCTGCTGGAAGCCAACGGCACCCGCTGGCTGGACGGGCCGCTGACCGTCGCCGCCCGCATCGGCGCCATCTGCTACCTGGATGAAATCGTCGAAGCGCGGCAGGACACCACCGTGGTGATCCATCCGCTGACCGACCATCGCCGCACGCTGCCGCTGGACAAGAAAG
>CAZUSF010000072.1:0-9803 GCA_964623355.1 uncultured Thiobacillus sp.
GACCAGGTTGTCTCGACCATTTCCATGAATTCGGTAAATAACAGGCCGTTCATCATGCAGTTCCAGCTAAAGAAGTGTTGCCATTAACGGCTGCGTTGATCGCCAACTTGAGTGCAGCAAACTGGATCGGCTTGCGAATATGACCATTCGCGCCGGCAGGCAGCGTGCTGTCGGATTCGCTCTCGTTGGCGTCGGTGATCAGCACGATGATCGGTGTTGCCGCCGTTCGGCCGGCTTCCCGCTCGCGGATCTGCTGGATGCTGTCTTCCACGTTGCCTCCAGGCAGCGTCCAGTCGAGCAGAATCAGATCGAACCGTCCCGGCGCGAATCGGGCCAGGAATGCGTCGGTATCTTCGGCCAGGGTGACTTGATGCCCCAGCTTGTCGAGCAGCGCAAGGGTGAGCTTGCGATTGACCGGATTGTGCTCGGCCAGCAGCACGGTGAGGCCAGCGATATCCAGATCGAGTTCTGCAATCTCTGAGCTGAGCTCGGTCTCGGTGCTGGATTCCGCCTCGGCTTCAGCGGGTTGATAGGGGATTTGCAGGTGAAAACGGCTGCCCTGGCCGAGTTCGCTTTCTACCCACATGTTGCCGCCCATCAAATCGATCAATTTGCTCGAAATGGTCAGGCCGAGTCCGGTGCCGCCGAAATTGCGGGTAATCGAGCCGTCGGCCTGGGTGAACGCATCAAAGATTGCGGCCAGTTTGTCCTGCGCGATGCCGATGCCGCTATCGCTGACGCAGAGATGCACATAGTGCGCGTGCAGGTCACTGGCAAGGTCGATGTTCGGGTTGCCATCAACACTGATCTCGATGCCGCCGGAGCGGGTGAATTTGATTGCGTTGCCGATCAGGTTGATCAGTACCTGGCGCAAGCGTCCCGAGTCGGATGCGATGCTGGCGGGTAAACCGGGGGCCATTTTCAGGCTCAGCGACAGGTTTTTCCCCTGTGCCCGTCCCGCCATGCTGCGCACGACGCCCTGGAGCAGATCATTCAGCTGGAAGGGTTCGATATCGATGTCGAGCTTGCCGGCTTCGATTTTCGAGAAGTCGAGAATGTCGTTGATGATCGTCAGCAAATGTTGCGCCGAGCTGTGCGCCATGCCGAGATACTCGCGCTGGTCTTCGGTCAGGTCGGTTTCCAGCGCCAGGTCGGTCATGCCGATGATGCCGTTCATCGGAGTCCGGATTTCATGGCTCATATTGGCGAGAAACTCGCTTTTCATCCGGTTGGCGTTTTCCGCTGTGTCGCGCGCTTGCTGCATGGCGGCTTCCACCTGCTTGCGCTGGGTGATGTCGCGCACCACCAGAATGCGATACGGCAAACCGTGCAGATAGAAGCGGGAGAGGGTGATGTCGGCCGGGAAGACACCGTTGTCGCGCTGGTTGGCCACGGTTTCCAGGCGTTGTTTGTCGGGACGGCCGACGCCGGTCATGTCGCCCCATTCCGGCAACAACATCGATGCCGGCATTCCGACCAGTTCATGCTCCTGCCAGCCGAACAGTTCACACGCTGCGCTGTTGGCGCTTTCCACCGCATCATCGTAATTGACCGTCAGCAGGGCGTCGGAAATGTTGCTGAACACGGCTTCCAGGCGTTGCTGGGCGGCGGTGACCGACATCTCCTTGGTGTACAGCCAGAGCGAGGTTTCATTCAGCGCGGCGACCAGCGATTCGATTTCTTGCGGGCCTTCAAAGTCGGGCATTTTCTCGCCCAGATTGCTGGTCAGTTCGCCGGCAAAACGGGAGGAAGCGCGAATCGCGGCGACCGGACGTCGCAGATACATGAGCAACAACAGCACACTCAAGGTACTGGAAAGAATGATCGCCAATAGGCCATTGATGACAATTTGCGAAAGGTTCTGCTTGAGTGCCTGGGTGTTCACTTCGGCTTGCAAACTGCCGGCATAGCCGAGTTCATCGAGCGCACGCCAGATCACCAGATGTTCAGCTTGCCAGGTGAAGTCGTGCTCCGGTAATTTGTTGCCAGCGGCATCGATCCAGAAGAACTGGGTGGTGGCGCCTTGCGGCGGCGTCAGGGTGATCAGGTCGAATACGGCTTCGGCGGGTTTGCCTGGCGCATGGATGACCTGGCTGATCATCTGTCCGTTACGATTGAAAATCCTGATCGAACGCAGTTCATCGTTCTCCGCCGCCAGCAGCAGCATGCGTTCAACCGCGCCGTAGTCGCGGGTCAGTAACAAATTTGCCGACGAATTGGCGAGATTGGTCAACAGATCTTCACTGCGTTTGGTCAACCGGTTCTGTTCGCCTCGGGTCTGTTGCAGCGTGGTGTAAAGCGTATGCGCGGAAATGCTGACAACCAGCATCGCGGCCATGAACAGGCTCAATTGAAGCGTGAACTGTCGCGGCAACAGACGTGAAGCGACGCGATGGTAGAGGGTGCCGATCAGGTTGGGCACCCGTTGGCGAAAGCTGGGATGGTCCATTGCCTGTGGATTGCCTATTTACTGACGGTGTGATGTTTAAGTTTGAGTTTGGCCAGCGGCAGATAGTCGCGCTCGAAGTCGGCACTGATGACTTTATCCAGTTCGACATCGGCCAATATTTTTCGTCCGCTGGAAGTGCTGTCGAGTTTGACTAATGCGGCGCGAATTTTTTCGCGTGCAGCTTGCGTCACTCTCGGGTGCGCGGCCAACGGATGCGGCGCGACCCCGGGTGTGGTGTACAAAACGCGCAGGCGGTTCTGGATTGCCACGGATTCCTTTTCCAGCGTGGCATGAATGCCGCCGCCAGCAGCGGCTTCGCCGATCATGACATGGCGATAAACGTTCTGATGTGAGCCGACATAATCGCTGCTGAAGCGCAGACCTTCCTTTTCTGTCAGCAACGCGCGCAGGTAGAGCGAAGCGCCGAATGCATTCGGCGCCGGAAAGGCGAGTCGTTTTCCATCCAGATCTTGCAACGTCTTGATCGGGCTGTTCTGCTCGGTAACCAGAATTCCGATCAGCGGGTCTGACCCGCGCACCAGCGGGATATAGCCCTGCGCTTCGGCGGCCATCAGCATGTGATACGGGTTCAGGTAAACCAGATCCGGGATGCCGGCAAGAAAATCGGTTTCAAATCTGGGGATTTTGTCGAGCAGGCGAAGTTGGAAGCTATACCCTGTTTCAGTTTCCAGATGGCGCAGCAAAGGCGTCCAGCGCAGGCCAATATCGACCGGGGTGAATTGCGGCACGACGGATAGCGTGAAGGTTTGCCGGATTGTCTGGGCATTTGCCGACAAGGGCGCCAGCAAACAGAGCAAAAGAAGTGCACGAAACAGCATGGTGTTGGCCGTCATTCAGGGTTGTCAGTCAGTCGTCGAGGTGAGCCGGGTGCGCTTCTGCATCCTGGTAACTGGCCCGGATGACCAACGCATCCTCTAGGCGGGAAAGAAAGGCGGCGACGCAGAGCGGGTCGAAATGCGAACCCGCGCCGGTTTGCAGGAAATCTACTGCGCGCTCCACTTCCCAGGCTTTTTTGTAGGGTCGTTCGGTGGTCAGCGCGTCGAATACGTCAGCCACCGCGACGATTCGGCCATGCAGTGGAATTTCCTCGCCCTTGAGGCCGAGCGGGTAGCCGCTGCCATCAAATTTTTCATGGTGCGAACGCGCGATGATGGCGGCGATATCCAACAGGTGCGATTGGCTTCCGCGCAGGATTTCCCAGCCTTTTTCGGCGTGCGTTTTCATGATGGTGAACTCGGCTTCGTCGAGTTTTCCCGGCTTCAGCAGAATTTTGTCCGGGATGGCAATCTTGCCGACATCGTGCATCGGCGCGGCACGCAGGATGAGTTCCTGCTCTTCCTGCGGCAATCTCAATTGCCGAGCGATGAGATGCGAGTAGTTCGACATGCGCTGGATATGCGCGCCGGTCTCGGGGTCGCGAAACTCGGCTGCGCGCGACAGGCGCGTAATCATTTCGTGTTCACGATCGAGAATGACCTTGGTCGCCTCGGAGACCTTTTCCGCCAGCCAGGCGGCGCGGTCGGCCAGGGCTCGCTGGCTGCGGCGCAGGGAGACCATATTGCGCAGGCGGGCGCGAAACTCGGCGTTGTCGATCGGTTTGGTGAGGAAGTCATTGGCGCCTGATTCCAGCGCCGCGTAGCGGGTTTCCTTTTCGTGATCGGCGGTGATCATCAACACCGGGATATCGGCATTTTCAGGCGGCTCGCGATAGCGCCGGATAAATTCCAGCCCATCAGGCGTCGGCATCATGTAGTCGACAATCAACAAGTCGACGACGTTGCTCAAGCACCAGGCCAAACCCTCGGCGGAGTCCTGAAAAGTGAGTGGCTGATATTCCGGGTTGGCGCGCCTGACCAGGCTCTCCATGAGCTTCAGGTTAACCGGGTTGTCATCAACAATTACGATCCGCATAAGGCAAGACTCCTGCAAACAAGAGCCCTTATCGGATGCCTAACTCATAACTTGAGGCGCGGTGATCGTGCTTGGAAAAAATGCGCTGAATTGGACGGGAGTTATTCCTGAACGTCTCGCTGCATGGGCGGACGTTTTTCAATGGTGACCGAAAGTTGCATTTCTTTCTGCGCGCGTATCAGGTTGAGCGGCACGACCTTATCCGGCGGCAAAGCGGCGATCAGGTTGAGCAGTGACGAGGAGTCCTTTACGGGTTTGCCACCCACGGCAATCAGAACATCGCCCGGACGAATGCCGGCACGATCCGCCGGTCCATTCCGCAATACGCCGGCGATCAGCGCGCCATCGGTCGATTTGAGGCCGAAGGATTCGGCGACTTCAGGCGTGATTTCCTGCACTTCGATGCCGACCCAGCCGCGCGTCACCGCGCCGTTGGCAATGATTTCCTGCATTACCTGGCGGACGATAGAAATGGGAATCGCGAAACCGATGCCCAGGTTGCCGCCAGAGCGGGAAAAAATCGCTGTGTTGACGCCAACCAGATTGCCCGCCACATCGACCAGGGCGCCGCCAGAGTTGCCCGGGTTGATTGCGGCGTCGGTCTGAATGTAGTTTTCAAATGTGTTGATACCGAGATGGCTGCGTCCGAGCGCGGAAATGATCCCCATCGTGACCGTCTGGCCTACCCCGAATGGGTTGCCTATCGCCAGCACGACATCGCCAACGCGTTGCATATCGCTCTTGGCGAAGGTGATTGCCGGCATCTTGTCGCGCTTGACCTTGAGCACGGCGAGATCGGTTTCCGGGTCGGTGCCGACGAGTTTCGCTTCCAGGGTCAAGCCATCGGAGAGCGCCACCTGGATTTCGTCGGCGGCCTCGACCACATGATGGTTGGTGAGAATGAAGCCGTCTTCGCTGACAATGACGCCCGACCCCAGATTGGAAACCCGCTGCGGCCGATTGTCGGTCGGAAAACGGTCGCCAAAGAAGCGCCGGAACAGCGGGTCATCCATCAAGGGATTGCGCTGGCTGCGAATCTCCTTGCTGGTAAAGATATTGACCACCGAAGGCTGCGATTTGCTGGCGGCATCGGCATAGGAAGCCACCTGCCCGGCGCCGCCGGATTGGGCGACACCATTGGCAACTTCGTTGGCGGCTTCGCGTATGGTGACGGCGGCGCCATCGAATGGCAGCAGTCCGGGCATGATTCGATCCAGCCCAAACAGGGCGGCTACGAGAATCGCGATGGCGGCGATAAATTGTGAAAATAACAGCCAGAACCTGTGCATGGACGGACGTGAGCAAGATCATTCGAGACTCCGCGATTCTAGCGCACGCCCCGAACATGAAAATTCTGCTTGCAGGTTTCGCACCCGGGCGAGTCGCTCAATCGATCGGTTATCGGCCTTGATGGCAGGGTTGGCCGGGATGCCCGCAGCGGCTCACTTCACAGCTCGCAATGGCTTGTAGATTCATTCTTTCAAGGTTTAATGACCTGTCAGGCTTTAAGTCTGTTGCCTTTTATCTGTAAAATGCCGGCTTTTGTTTAACTGGCTAAGTTGTTTACTCGACCGGAATGTCTGGATTATTGGGCGTTCAGGGTATGCATCCGGCGCTGGTACATGAATTCAATCGAACAGGCAGGACAGATGTTATGAGCAGCTTAAGTGTTGACCCTTCCAAACGCCGGTTTTTGGTGACGATGACTTCCGCAGTTGGGGGTGTGGCCGCGCTTGGCGTTGCAACACCCTTTGTGATGAGCATGCTGCCCAGCGCCCGCGCGAAAGCCGCAGGCGCCCCGATCGAGGTTGATCTGAGCAAGGTCGAGCCGGGCATGCAACTAGCCGTTGAATGGCGCGGCAAGCCAGTCTGGGTGGTCAATCGCACCAAGGAAATGCTGGATTCGCTGACCAAGAATGATCCCAATCTCATCGATGCCGCTTCCGAGAATGCAGGCCAGCAACCGGGCTACTGCCAGAATCCAACGCGTTCGATCAAGCCCCAGTATTTGATCGTGGTCGGCATTTGCACGCATTTGGGGTGTTCGCCGACTTATCGCGCGGAAGTCGCTCCCGCCGACCTCGGGCCGGATTGGGTGGGTGGCTGGTTCTGTCCCTGCCATGGTTCCCGCTTCGATCTCGCGGCGCGTGTTTTCAACGGTTCTCCGGCTCCGACCAACCTGGTTATCCCGCCCCACAAGTATCTGTCCGATACCCGTGTGTTGATTGGCGATGACCAGGGCGCAGCCGCCTGATAGCGACGGGAGAGTTAAGTCATGCAAAAGTTACTCAATTGGGTTGATGAGCGTTTCCCGCTCACGTCCTCCTACAAGGCGCATCTGTCCGAGTATTTCGCGCCGAAGAATTTCAACTTCTGGTATTTCTTCGGTTCGCTGGCTTTGCTGATGCTGGTGGTGCAGATCGTCACCGGCATCTTCCTGACCATGCATTACAAGCCGGATGCCGCGCTTGCCTTCGCTTCCGTGGAATACATCATGCGCGATGTTGAATACGGCTGGCTGATCCGTTACATCCATTCCACCGGCGCCTCGATGTTTTTTCTGGTGGTCTACCTGCACATGTTCCGCGGCCTGATCTACGGTTCCTATCGCCAACCGCGCGAATTGATCTGGATTTTCGGCGTCCTCATCTATCTGGTGCTGATGGGCGAAGCGTTCATGGGCTATCTGCTGCCCTGGGGCCAGATGTCCTACTGGGGTGCGCAGGTCATCATCAACCTGTTCGCCGCCGTGCCCTTCATTGGCAATGATCTGTCCGAGTGGATTCGCGGTGACTACGTCATCGGTGATGCCACGCTGAACCGCTTCTTCGCCTTCCACGTCATCGCGCTGCCTCTGGTCTTGCTGGGGTTGGTTGTGGCTCACCTGGTGGCGCTGCATGAAGTCGGCTCCAACAATCCTGACGGTATCGAAATCAAGAAACTGAAGGGTCCGGATGGGCACCCGCTGGATGGCATTCCGTTCCATCCCTACTACACGGTCAAGGATATTCTGGGCGTGGTGGTGTTCCTGATGGTGTTCGCCTCGATCGTGTTTTTTGCGCCGGAAATGGGCGGTTACTTCCTGGAATACAACAATTTCGTTCCCGCCGACTCGTTGAAGACGCCCGAACATATCGCGCCGGTCTGGTATTTCACGCCTTACTACGCCATCCTGCGCGCCATCCCGCCCATCTTCGGCTCGCAGTTCCCGGGCGTGGCAGCAATGGGGGTCGCCGTGTTGATCTTCTTCGCGTTGCCTTGGCTCGACAAATCACCGGTCAAATCGATTCGCTATCGCGGCCCCAAGTTCAAGATCGCGCTGACCCTGTTCGTGATCGCGTTCATCGGCCTCGGCATCCTCGGTGTTCTGCCCGCGACGCCGCTTTACACCGTGATCTCGCAAATCTTGTCCGCCGTGTATTTCGCGTTCTTCCTGTTGATGCCTTGGTACACCAAAAATGACACGACCAAGCCGGTTCCGGAAAGGGTGACCCAATGAAAAAGCTGTTTTTTCTGATCCTGGCGCTGCCCTCGCTGGCCATCGCTGCCGGCCCCGCAGTGCCACTCGATGAAGCCCCGATCAATTTCAATGACCACGGTTCCTTGCAGCGTGGCGCGCGGATATTCGTCAACTACTGCCTGAACTGCCACAGCGCGGCTTACATGCGTTACAACCGCATGGAAGATATCGGGCTGACCGAGGCGCAGATCAAGGACAACCTGCTGTTCGCCAGCGAGAAACCCGGCGAAACGATGACCATCGCGATGCGCACCGCCGATGCCAAGGCCTGGTTCGGCGCGCCGCCGCCGGACTTGTCGGTGATTACCCGCTCACGCGGACCTGACTGGGTTTATACCTATCTGCGCGGTTTCTATCGCGACGATACGCGCACCACCGGCTGGAACAATACCGTCTTCGACAAAGTCGGCATGCCGCACGTGATGCAGGATCTGCAAGGTCATCTGGCGCCGGTCTATCGCAGTGAAATCGGTGAAGACGGCAAGGAGCATCACGTTATCGAGCGCATGGAACTGGTCAAACCGGGCCAGTTGACGCTCGCCGAATATGATGCTCAGGTGGGTGATCTGGTCAATTATCTGAACTGGATGGGTGAACCTGCAAAAGGCGATCGCATGCGGATTGGCCTCGTGGTACTCCTGTTTCTCGGTGTATTTTATGTAATTGCCTTCTATCTCAAGAAGGAATTCTGGAAGGACGTGCATTAAGCACGCGGTACCCATCATGATGCTTCTCTATTCAGGCGCCGCCTGCCCCTTCAGCCAGCGCTGCCGCATTGTCCTGCATGAAAAGGGCATGGACTTCGAGATCAGAGATCTCGATCCGAGCGAGAAAGCGGATGAAATCGCCGCGATGAATCCGTACAGCCAGTTGCCCATTCTGGTGGAACGGGAACTGACGCTGTATGAATCCAATATCATCAACGAGTACATCGACGAGCGCTTCCCGCATCCGCAACTGATGCCAGCCGACCCGGTGATGCGTGCGCGTGCACGGCTGTTCCTGCACAACTTCGAACGCGATCTTTTTTCGCATTTGAACGATGTCGTGAATGGCACGCCGAAGGCGGCTGAAAAGGCTCGCATGATCGTGCGCGACAACCTGACCCAGATCGCACCCATCTTCAACAAGCAGAAATACATGCTGGGCGACGAGTATTCGATGCTCGATGTCGCCATCGCGCCCTTGTTGTGGCGGCTTGACCATTACGGCATTCAGATGCCCAAGCAAGCCACGCCATTGTTGAAATATGCAGAGCGTCTGTTTACTCGCCCGGCTTTCATCGAAGCGCTGACGCCGATCGAAAAGGCCATGCGCAAGTGAGCGTTTGAGAGCGTTTGAACTTGAATACCTTGTCGCAACAGCCCTATTTTCTGCGCGCCCTTTACGAATGGTGCGTCGATAGCGGTCACACGCCCTATCTGACTGTCCGCGTCGACAAGCAGACCCGTGTTCCGCAAGCCTTTGTCAGAGATGGTCAGATCGTTTTGAATGTCGGGCCGAGTGCGGTGCGCAATATCCATATGGATAATGATTGGGTCACGTTTTCTGCGCGATTTGGCGGCATGTCGCATTCGATCGAAATCCCGGTCGGCAACGTGATTGCGATCTATGCCCGCGAAACCGGCGAAGGCATGGCGTTTGAAAGTCTGGAACCGGCGAGTCTGAGTACCAATGCGGCTGAGCAGGAATCGGAGGTTTCTGATCAAGAAACCGATGATGCGTCTGCCCCAGCCAGTCAGCCCAAGGGCAGGCCACATCTGACGGTGGTGAAGTAACTATTTTGTAATGTGAAGCACCTTTTAGCCGACATAGCTCAGTTGGTAGAGCAACCGCCTTGTAAGCGGTAGGTCACCAGTTCGAATCCGGTTGTCGGCACCAGTAAAATCCAAACGGCTTGCA
>CAZUSF010000073.1:0-9780 GCA_964623355.1 uncultured Thiobacillus sp.
AATTTTTCGCATGTCAAAGGCGACAAACTACCTCCTTCCGCCTCGGCGCATCGGCCGGAACTGGCAGGCAGGCGCTGGGAAGCGATGGGCGTCTCGCTGGTGATGCATCCACGCAATCCGTATGCACCCACGGTGCACATGAACGTGCGTTTCTTTGTCGCGGAAAAGCCGGGCGAAGAACCCGTCTGGTGGTTCGGCGGCGGCATGGACTTGACGCCGTATTACGGTTTTGAAGAAGACGCGACGCATTTCCACAGCATGTGCAAGCGAGCCCTCGATCCATTCAGCACCGAGTACTACCCGCGCTACAAACAATGGTGCGACGAGTATTTCTATCTCAAGCATCGCAACGAGCCGCGCGGCATCGGCGGCATCTTCTTCGATGACCTTGGTTCGCTCCCCTCCCCCGCAAGCGGGGGAGGGGCTGGGGCAGCCAGAGACTTGGCTGACGTTCTTGGGCAGCCTAGTCGGTTGGCTGGAAGTTCCATCAGAGAGGGGAACGCATCGGAGCTTGGCGACGATGCGTTCGAGCACTGCTTCAACCTGATCGAATCGGTCGGCGATCATTTCCTCGCCGCCTATGCGCCGATCCTGCAGCGGCGCGCCGGTATGCATTACGGCGAACGGGAACGTGATTTCCAGGCCTATCGACGTGGCCGCTATGTCGAGTTCAATCTGGTCTTCGACCGCGGCACTCTGTTCGGATTGCAATCCGGCGGTCGCACCGAATCCATCCTGATGTCGATGCCGCCGATCGTGAAGTGGCGTTATGACTGGCATCCGGAACCAGGCAGCGAGGAGGCACGCTTGTACTCCGACTTTCTGCGTCCGCGCGACTGGCTTGGGGCGGCGTAATCCGGCAGAGATTGAGTGCAGACTGAGAAGGCTGCTGTCCCTTTTATAAAACGATAACAACCATGCCTGATTTGACGCCAGATCTAAAGCCAGACCCAAAGCCAGACCCAAAGCCGGAATCAAGGTTGCCCACCGTCGATGCCAGCAAGCTGCCGCCCAAGCGGCCGCAACGCCATCCCTGGCTGTGGGCTCTACTGGTTTTGCTGTTACTGGTTGGCGCGGTGATCGCGGCTTATGAGCTGATCGCTTCACCGATTCAGGCCATGCTGTTGGCTGGCTATGGCAAAAAACTCACTTTCCAGAGCGAAATTGGCGAGAACAGCAGCCTGCGCACACCGACCGCCGGGCCGTATGACATTCGTCTCGGCTATGTTGGCCTGCCAACTTACATCCAGCGCTTGAAGGATCAGGGTTTCGAAGTCACCCAGCAGGCACGCATCTCGGCCGACATGGCGCGGATCGATGATTTCGGCCTCTTCCTGCCCTACAGGGAAAAATCAGTAGCCGGCTTGACCCTGTTCGATTGTCGCGGCGATGTCCTGTTCGACAGCCCGCATCCGCGCTATACCTATTCCGATTTCAAGTCGGTGCCGGCGGTGGTGGCGAATACCCTGCTGTTCATCGAAAACCGCGAATTGCTTGACCCGAATCACCCGCAACGCAACCCGGCTGTGGAGTGGGACCGTTTGGGCGCGGCGGTACTGGAAAAAATGCTGAAGACCATCGACCCGTCACGCAATGTGCCGGGCGGGTCGACGCTGGCAACTCAGATCGAGAAATTCCGCCATTCGCCCGATGGCCTGACCATGACCGCCGGCGACAAGCTACGTCAAATGGCATCCGCCTCGCTACGGGCTTACCTTGATGGCGAAGACACGCGTGATAATCGGCGCCGCATCGTGCTGGACTACCTGAATACCGTGCCGCTTGCCGCAGCACCCAGGTATGGCGAAGTCAACGGCATCGGCGACGGCCTGCACGCCTGGTTCCGGATCGACTTCGAGCAGGCCAACCGCCTGCTCATGTCGCCGCAACCGACCCCTGCCGCCGCGCGCGCATACAAGCATGTGCTTGCGCTGCTGATCTCGCAGCGCAAGCCATCGTATTACCTGCTTGCCGGCCGCACTGAACTCAATGACGTCGCCAATTCGCACTTGCGACTCCTGGCCGAAGCCAAGGTGATTACACCGGACTTCCGGGATGCGGCAATCCGCGAGCAGATTGTTTTTTATCAAAATGGCCAAAAGAAAAACAACAACGCGCAGTTTGCCGAAAACAAAGCGGCCAACACACTGCGCGCGGAATTGTCCGGCCGGCTCGGCGTGGAACGCTTGTATGACCTGGACCGGCTCGACATCAACGCAACCTCGACGCTGCATGCCCCGACGCAACGCGCGGTGTCGTCCTTCCTGCGGCGACTCTCCGATCCCATCGTGGTCGAGGCTGCGGCTCTCTACGGCCAGTACCTGCTGCAACCCGAGAATGACCTGAGCAAGCCGATCTACAGCTTCACCTTGTACGAGAACACCGAGGATGGCGCGCTGTTGCGGGTCCAGGCCGACAACCTGAATCAGCCGTTCGACATCAACAAGGGCGCCAAGCTCGACATGGGCTCATCGGCAAAGCTGCGCACCCTGATCACCTACCTGCAACTGGTCGAAGAATTGCATCGCCAATACGCTGGCATGAGTCGGGCCAAACTGCAAAAGATCAAAGTCGCGGAGAAAGACCTGCTCCTGCAATGGGCTATCGGCTATCTCTCCAATACACCCAACAAATCGCTGCAACCCATGCTGGAAGCGGCGATGGCGCGGCCCTATTCGGCCAACCCGGAAGAATCTTTCTTTACCGGCGGTGGCGTGCATCGGTTCAACAACTTCAACCGCGAAGATGACCAAAAAGTCATGGATATGTGGGAAGCCACGCGCAACTCGGTCAACCTGCCGTTCATCCGCTTGATGCGCGACATCATTCGCCACTTCATCTACCGCGACCCCAAAGGCGCGGCGCAGATTCTGGCCGACCAGAACGACCCGCGGCGCAGCGTTTACCTGAAGCAATTCGCCGACAAGGAAGGCAAGGCCTATCTGGCCCGTTTCATCAAGAAATACAAGGGATTGAAACCGGATGATGCTTCTGCCGCGCTGCTCAACCACCTCACCGCGAATCCGAAACGGCTGGCGGCGGTGTATCGCTATCTCGATCCGAAGGCGGACATTTCCTCTTTCACGAATTTCATCAAGAGCCGGATGAACAACCCGGCTTCATTCTCTGAAGGTGATTTCCAGTATTTGTTCGATACCTACGGGCCAGACAAATTCGACCTGTCGGATCGCGGCTACATTGCCCAGATTCATCCGCTCGAACTCTGGCTGGTTGGCTATTTGCGCGCCAATCCGACCGCCGGCTGGAGCCAGATCGTTGATGCCAGCGGCAAGGAACGGATCGAGGTTTACAACTGGCTGATCAATACCAGCCACAAGAACGCGCAAGACATTCGCATTCTGTCGCGACTGGAAATCGAAGCGTTCCAGGAATTGCACAAGCGCTGGCGTCGATTGGGCTATCCATTCGGCAGCCTGGTGCCGTCCTACGCCACCGCCATCGGCTCCTCTGCCGACCGCCCCGCCGCGCTTGCCGAAATGATGGGGGTGATTGCGAATGATGGCGACAAGCTACCGCCAATCTCCCTGACTCACGTCGAGTTTGCCACCAGCACGCCTTACCACACCTTGCTGAAACGCAAGCGGCCGCAGGCGGAATCGATTTTTGTGCCGGAAATTGCGCAAGTGATCAAGAAAGCGTTGGCCGATGTCGTGGAACAGGGAACTGCCCGCCGCTTGCGTGGCACTTTCTTGCTGGGTGACGGCACACCGCTGCCGATTGGCGGCAAGACCGGCACCGGTGACCATCGGCTGGAGGTTTATGCCGCCAACGGAACGGTAATCGAATCCAAGGTGATGAACCGCACCGCGACCTTTGCGTTCTTCCTCGGCGGCCGTTTCTTTGGCGTGATGACCGTTTTCGTTCCCGGTGAGGCCGCAGCGGACTATCGATTCACCAGCGGCATCGCGGTTCAGATTGTGAAGAACATGGAACCCGCGCTGCGCCAGCTGGTATTGGGTAATGAAAAACCTGAACCCAGCTGGAAAGAACTCGCCGACGCCTTCGATGCCGAAACCGCGGAACCGTTAGGTAGCCCGCCGAAAGTCGGCCCCCTGCCGCCACCCGGCACGCCCCTCCCGGAAGCCGCCGCAGCCACAGACAGCAGCGCAACGTCGGCCACGACCCCATCTGCCGACCCAACCCAAACAGCGGTCAAGTCAGCACCGAAAGCTGCGCCGAAAGGGGGCAACGCAGCCGCGCCCTCGACCACGAACGCAAAGCCGGCGCCGAAAGGGGTGACTCCGAAACCGACACCGAAATCAACGCTCACCCCCCCGAGCGAACCGCCGCCGGCGCCGCCTCCGCCGCAGATCGACAAACCCGATCCGCCGCCACCACCAATCGCGCCACCGCCGCCGACAAAGCCCGCAACAGACCCGCGCTTTGCACCGAAGGAAGGCGAAGGCTTCAACTTCCTGCGTTGACCGGGCGCCGGAAAGTAAAAAAGGCCGCAATGCGGCCTTTTTTACTTTCTGCTACAGCGTGAACCGGGTTCAGTGCATCGGCCGCTTCATGAAGTTGACCACTTTGGCATCTGAAGTCAGGCCGCTCTGTCCCGCCTTGGTACCGCATGCGCCTGCCGGACCACCGCCATCACCGGTTTCCATGACGTAGCCTTCGGCTTCATGCAACAGATTGATGACATCGACAAAAAAGCGTTCTTTCACCATCGCCAGCGCGGTACGACCACCATCGTTGGTTGCCTTCACTTCCGCGCCCGCTTTCAACAGCACAGCGCATACCGCCGCCTCGCCGCCGCCAGCGGCCAGCATCAGGGGTGTCAGGCCGTAATAAATGCGTGCGTTGACATCACCGCCGGCATCGATCAAAGCTTGCACAACCTCGGCATAGCCGCAGTCTTTTTCATGGTTGTAGGCCGCCTTGAAGATCGGCGTCCAGTCTCTGCCATCTTTGGCGTTGGCATCAGCGCCCGCGGCCAACAAGGCTTTCACAGTCTCCAGATGACCGTGATTGGCGGCCAGATGCAAGGCGGTGGCGCCGTCCGCGTCAGTTGCGTGAACATCGGCGCCGGCCGCGAGCAGCTCGACGACCTTGCTTGTATCGCCGGCCTCGGCAGCGGTTAACAGTTCGGTGGACATGGCATTTCTCCTGAGTTGAATACCCGACTATTGTAATCAACTATTAGCCAGGATGTCATCCCGACAAACAGCCGATGTTGACTCGATGTAGATTCAGCGATCACTTATGCGCCGGCTTCGTCAAACCGGCCAGCCCGCCTTGCAGCACACGGGCGTCAAATCCGCGCTGGCTAAGCAGGAAAGCCGCGGCGCTGCTGCGGCGACCGCTCTGGCAAAACAGCAGGTAAGTCTTCTTGCGGTCGAGGTTGTTGGCTTTCAGGCGTAACAGATAGAGCGGCAGATTCGTGCTGCCCTTCAGGCTGCCTTCGGCGAACTCGGCTTCCAGGCGGACATCGATCAATTGCGCCCCCTGTTTAATCAATTCGGCGCCCTGGGCCAGACTGACGTTATGCACCAGGGGCTCGCGCAACAAGGAATCGAAATCTGCCGCCGGCAAACGCATCAGTTCACCGTCGCTCGCCATGGTTACGCTGGCATTGCGCGGATCACCGGAAATCAGGGCTTCCTCGCCAAATCCTTGTCCGGCTTGCAATTCAGCCAGCGCGATTTCCTTGTTGTCGCCGACCGTGCGACTAACGCGGGCACGGCCGGAACGAATCAAATAATAATAGTCGCCCACCTCGCCCTGCTTGACGATCTGCTGCCCTGCCAGCACCGGCATGGCTTCAAAGCGGTTGAACAAAGTATGAAGATTGCTTGGCGGCACTTGTGAAAATGCCGGATTGCTGAGCAGATCGAACATCCATTGCGGATCATCGCCGTCGAACTCGGTCACCTCATACGCTGTCGCCTGATCGCGGGCGACCAGGTGATCGAGATCATCATCCGCAAACGCCACCAGCTTGCAGGGCGTGCGGGCAACGCAGGTATAGGCGCGCGGTTTCAGGCGAGAAAGCGGATGCCGCGCGGTTTCGCTGCCGGCTTTGACGCGCAGCGGCTGGCTGCCATCTTCCGAATCGAGCGTGACTTCGCCATCAAGCAAATAAAAGCTGCGTGCATCGACCGCTCCCTTGCGAAACAGCACTTGCCCCGCCTCAAGGCTGATCCCGGCGGCAAGATTCGCCGCCTGGCTCAATGCATCTCCGGAGAGTTCCGACAAGGGAATCAGGTGGACCAGATTGCTCGCATTCAGCATCACATTTCCCCTGTTCAGCCTAACCCGAGTTCCGGCCAGAGCGCGTCGATGCGGCGTTTGACGGCATCGCTCATGGCGATCGGGGTGCCCCATTCGCGCGTCGTTTCACCCGGCCACTTGTTGGTCGCATCGATCCCCATCTTGCTGCCCAGGCCGGAGACCGGACTGGCGAAGTCGAGGTAATCGATCGGCGTGTTTTCCACCAGCAAGGTGTCGCGCGCCGGGTCGACGCGCGTCGTCAACGCCCACATCACCTCGTTCCAATCGCGCACATTCACGTCATCGTCGGTCACCAGAATGAACTTGGTGTACATGAACTGGCGCAAGAAACTCCAGACGCCGAACATCACGCGCTTGGCGTGGCCGGGATATTGTTTCTTCATGCTGACCACCGCCATGCGGTAGCTGCAGCCTTCCGGCGGCAGGTAAAAATCGGTGATTTCGGGAAACTGCTTTTGCAGCAGCGGCACGAAGACCTCGTTCAACGCCACCCCGAGAATCGCCGGCTCATCCGGCGGCTTGCCGGTGTAAGTCGAGTGATAGATCGGGTCGCGCCGCATCGTGATGCGCTCGACGGTGAACACCGGGAAATGGTCCTGTTCATTGTAGTAACCGGTGTGGTCGCCAAACGGCCCTTCCAGCGCCGTCTCGCCGGGATGAATCACACCTTCCAGCACGATTTCGGCTTTGGCCGGCACTTGCAGATTGGAACCCAGCGTCTTCGCCACTTCCGTTTTGGCGCCGCGCAACAGGCCAGCGAACTGGTATTCAGATAACGAATCCGGCACCGGCGTCACCGCGCCCAGAATCGTCGCCGGATCGGCGCCGATGGCGACCGCGACCGGGAACGGCTGACCGGGAAAGGCTTGCTGAAAATCGCGCAGATCGAGGGCGCCGCCGCGATGCGCCAGCCAGCGCATGATCAGCTTGTTCGGTCCAATCACCTGTTGCCGGTAAATGCCCAGATTCTGCCGTGGCTTCGAGGTCGGCAAACCTTGCGGCCCTTGCGTCACCACCAGGCCCCAGGTCAGCAGCGGGCCGATATCGCCCGGCCAGCAGGTCTGGATCGGCAAACGCGACAGATCGACATCCTTGCCTTCCCAGACGATGTCCTGACACGCCGGCGAACGCACCACCGAGGGCGACATGTTGAGCACCTGCTTCAACACCGGCCATTTGTCCCAGGCATCTTTCAGGCCACGCGGCGGCTCCGGTTCCTTCAGAAACGCCAGCAGCTTGCCGATCTCGCGCAGCCGCGCCGGGTCTTCCTCACCCATGCCGAGGGCGACGCGTTTGACCGTGCCGAACAGGTTGGTCAGCACCGGCATCGAATGCCCTTTCGGCTTTTCGAACAACAGCGCCGGACCACCAGCGCGCAGTACGCGGTCGCCGATTTCGGTCATTTCCAGATTCGGGTCGACTTCGGCACGAATGCGCTTGAGTTCACCGCGCGCCTCAAGTTGGGCGATGAAATCACGCAGATCAGCGTATCGCATGGGGCTTATTCCTTTTTGGGTTTTGGACTTATTGCTCTTGCGCGCCAGCGACAAACTGGAACTTGCCGTCCTTTTCCTGGAACTGGCCGATTTTTTCCCCCGGATTGGCCGGCGCTGCCTCGAATTTCTGTACCCGACACGACTGGGTGCTGATCGCGTAATACCGCTCGCCGGTGCGCAAAATGAATATCGGCTCGGGATATTCATCCGGCGCCTGGTAGAGCGGCAGCGTGCCGTCACGCGGCACATCCTCGACGCGGATTCCGTCATTACATTCCGGCAAACGGATTGCGATCACTTCCATTGCCACCGTATCGAGCCAGAACCAGGGCTGGTTGCGCATCAAAGTAATGGCGTGATCTTTCTCGGGGAATTGATAGGACGCTGAATCCTGCAAACAGCCGGTCAGTGAAACAACAGCCAGCAACGGCAGCAAGCGAAGCAATTTCCGTGAATTCATGACAAAGCCTTTCCCGGAGCGGGGCGATGGGGAAAATCAAGTGCGAAGTTTAACGTGCAGCCCGAGGGAAAAGAAAAAGCGCAGACCAGGCCTGGGTTTATCTTTCCGGGGTTTATGTTGATTTCAGGTCTCGACTCGGTTCCAGCTGAGTCAGGTTTCAAATAAGCTGCTGATTTTCCACATCGCCCCTGACGCCATGTCCATTTCCAACTCTGCTCCAAACGCTTCATCCAATGCCGCGCCCAACTCGTTGATTCTCGCCACCGTTGAGCATCTTTCCCGATTTGCGCCGTTCGACAGCATGGAGCGCGAGCATCTGGCCTGGATGGCCGAGCGCCTGAAACTGGGTTACTACAGCAAGGGTGAGATCGTGCTGTCACCTGAAAGCGGCGAAGTGGGCACTTTTTTCATCATCAAGCAGGGTGAGATCCACGGCGAGCAGGATGTAGTGCGCGCGCAGGAAGATGCCACCTGGCTGGAATTGCATGAGGGCGAATGTTTTCCGCTTGGTGCCCTGCTTTCAAAACGGCCAGTGAACAGCACTTACAAGGCCGGCATCGACACCTTTTGTTACGAACTGGCGACCACCGATTTCCGCGAATTACTGCACCGGAGCGCCCCCTTCCACGATTTCTGCACGCGTCGTCTGGCCAATCTGCTCGAGCAATCAAAGCAGGTGATTCAGGCGCAATACACCAAATCGTCATCCGATCAGCAATCGATGACCAGCCCGCTGTCGGCCATCGTGCGACGCGCGCCAGTCAGCTGCACGCCGGAGACGCCGATGCGGCAGGTGCTGGAAACCATGAACAGCCTGGGCATCGGTTCGATGGTGGCGGTAGACCCGCAGCAACGGCCGCTCGGCATCTTCACGCTGCACGATGTGCTGAGCCGGGTCACGTTGCCGAATCTGGACCTGAACACGCCGTTCTCGGCGGTGATGAGCCCCGACCCGGTCACCCTGCCACCCCACGCGCTCGCCTATGAAGCGGCGCTGGTCATGGCCAGGCACGGTTTCCGCCATATTCTGGTGGAGGAACAAGGCAAGCTGATCGGCCTGCTGTCGGAAAAGGACCTGTTCACCCTGCAACGCGTCGGCCTGCGCCAGTTGAGCGGCATCATCCGCAAAGCCGCCGATCTCGAGACGCTGAAACATGCGGCTGAGGACATCCGCCAGTTGGCGCACAACATGCTGGCGCAGGGCATCACGGCGGAACAGCTGACCCAGATCATCTCGACCCTGAACGACCTGCTGACCACCCGCATCATCGAAATGGAACTGGAAGCCGACAGCGCCGCGCGTGAAGTGGAATTCTGCTGGCTGGCGCTGGGCTCGGAAGGCCGCCTGGAACAGACGCTGAACACCGACCAGGACAACGGCATCCTGTTCAGCGTGCCGGAAGGACAAGATGCCGAGGCGATCCGCAGTGTCATGCTGCCCTTCGCCAAACGCATCAACCTGGCCCTGGCCGAATGCGGTTTTCCGCTGTGCGGCGGTGAAGTCATGGCATCCAACCCGAAGTGGTGCTTGTCGCTGTCGGAGTGGAAGAACACCTTCGACAAATGGAT
>CAZUSF010000074.1:0-9628 GCA_964623355.1 uncultured Thiobacillus sp.
TCAACCTTCGGTACAACCAGTAGCAGGCGGCGCCGGTGGCGGCGAGGGTGAGTGGGTAGCCGATAGTCCAGTCCAGTTCCGGCATGGCTTTGAAGTTCATGCCGTAGAGGCTGAAGACCAGCGTCGGGATGGCGAGGATGGCGCCCCAGCCGGCGAGTTTTTGCACCGATTCGCTTTGCTGCAGGGCGGCGGTGGTCATTGATAGTTGCATCGCGTCGCTGATCAGGTCGCGCTGGCGGTCGAGGCCTTGTACCAGGCGCAGCGCGTGGTCTTTGACGTCGCGGTAATAGGCGCGGAGTTCCTTGTCGACGATGTTCGGGTGCATCCGGATCAGGTCGCCGCAAATCTCGGGCACCGGTTGCACGGCGGACATCAGTGCCTGGATTTCGCGTTTGGTCTCGAACAGTTGTTGCAGGTTGTCGCTGGAAAGTCCGCCCGAGAAGAGCGCGGCTTCAAGGTCGGTGTAACGGTCTTCCAGTCTGGCGGCGAGCGGGCGCAAGTCGTCGACGATATGGTCGATCAGGGCGTAGAGCGCCAGGCCGGTGGTCAACGCGCGTTGGTAGGCTTGCAGCCGGTCCTGCACTTGTCGGTAGCCGGGGCCGACACCGTGGCGAATGATGGCCAGGTAACCATCGCCACAAAAAACGTGGGTTTCGCCGTATTCGATGACGTTGTCCCACAGCCGGGCGGTGCGCAGGACGACGAACAGGCCGCCGGCGTAATCCTCGACCTTCGGCCGCTGGTGGGCTGAGAGCGCGTCTTCGACGGCCAGTTCATGCAGGTCGAGTTCTTCTTGCAACAACTCCAGCGTGTTTTTGTCCGGATCGTTCAGTTCGATCCAGACCAGGCCGGTTTTTGCCGCGATGGTTTCGCTGACGTCTTCAAATCGGATCGATTCGCGCCGGCCGCTTTGCAGCAGCATGCACGACACGTCGGCGGCCATGGCAGGCTCAGTCCTGATAAAGGATGATGCCTCCCAGCGGCGGCAAGGTGATGACGAGTGAACTCGGATAGCCCATCCAGGCGGTGTTTTCCGACATCAGGCCGGCGCCGTTGCCGATGTTGCCGCCGCCGTAGAGGGCGGAATCACTGTTGAAGATTTCGCGCCAGAAACCGCTGGCGGGAGCGCCGATACGGTAGCCGGAACGCGGTACCGGGGTGAAGTTGAGTGCTACCACCACCGAGCGGCCCTGGCGGTCGCGGCGCTGGAAGACGAGGATCGATTGGTCGGCGTCGTGGCAGTCGATCCAGGCGAAGCCTTCGACATCGAAATCCAGGTCATGCAGCGGCGGCAGGTCGCGGTAGAGGCAGTTGAGATCGCGCGCCGCCTTGCTGACGCCGACATGCCAGTCGACCTCCATCAGGTTCCAGTCGAGCCCCCATTGTTCCGACCATTCGCGGCCCTGGCCGAATTCGTTGCCCATGAAATTCAGCTTCTTGCCCGGGCTGCAGGTCTGGTAGGTCAGCAGCAGGCGCAGGTTGGCGAATTTCTGCCAGGCATCGCCCGGCATTTTGCCGAGCAGGGAGTTTTTGCCATGCACGACTTCATCGTGCGAGAACGGCAGCACGAAGTTTTCCGAATAGGCGTAAAGCTGGCCGAAGGTCAGGTTGTTGTGGTTGTAGCGGCGGTAGATCGGGTCTTGCTGGATGTAGGCGAGGGTGTCGTTCATCCAGCCCATGTTCCACTTCATCGAGAAGCCGAGGCCGCCGAGGTAAACCGGGCGCGACACCATCGGCCAGGCGGTGGATTCTTCGGCGATGGTCAGCGCGCCGGGGAAACGTTCGTGCACCATCGAATTCATTTCGCGCAGGAAGTCGATCGCATCCAGGTTCTCGCGACCGCCGTATTTGTTCGGCAGCCATTCATCATGTTTGCGCGAGTAATCCAGGTACAGCATGGACGCGACCGCATCGACACGCAGGCCGTCGAGGTGGAATTCGGATAACCAGTAATGCGCGCTCGAAAGCAGGAAGCCTTTGATCTCGGCGCGGCCGTAATTGAAGATGTAGGTGCCCCAGTCCTGATGCACGCCCAGACGCGGGTCTTCATGTTCGAACAGCGCGGTGCCGTCGAAACGCGCCAGCGCCCAGGCATCCATCGGGAAGTGGCCGGGCACCCAGTCGAGCAGGACGCCAAGACCGTGGCGGTGGCAGGCATCGACAAAATGGCGGAAGTCGTCGGCGGTACCGAAGCGGGACGAGGGCGCGAAGTAACCGGTGGTCTGGTAGCCCCAGGAGGCGTCGAGCGGATGCTCGGTAACCGGCATCAATTCAAGGTGGGTGTAGCCCATCTCGGCGGCGTAAGGCACCAGCGTATCGGCCAGTTCACGCCAGTTGAAGAAGCTGCCGTCCGGATGCAGTTTCCAGGAGCCGGCATGAATCTCGTAGATGTTCATTGCGGTATGCAGCCAGTCGCGCTGGGCGCGGTTGCGCATCCAATCCTGGTCGTTCCAGGCATGCGTGCTGGCGGCAGGCACCACGGCGGCATTGCTCGGCCGCATTTCGAACTGGCGCGCGAACGGGTCAGCCTTGACGACGACGGCGCCGGTTTCGCGATTGCGAATTTCGAACTTGTACAGATCGCCGGCGGCGAGGCCGGGAATGAACAATTCCCAGATGCCGGAACCGCCACGGGCGCGCATTGAGTGAATGCGACCATCCCAGTTGTTGAAGCCGCCGACCACCGAGACACGTTCTGCGTTCGGCGCCCAGACTGCGAAGCGGACGCCATCGACACCATCCACCTGCATGCTGTGGCCGCCCAGGCTGCGCCAGGCTTCCAGCAGCTTGCCTTCGTTGAACAAATACATTTCCTGATCCGACAGCAGCGGGCCGAAGGCGTACGGGTCGGTGATTTCGAATTGATGGCCGTTTTCTTCGATCTCCAACCGCCACGGCCGTGGCGGCGCCAACGGGCCGCGCCACTCGAACAGGCCGCCGACATCGACTTGGGTCATTTCGGCGCGGCTATCCGGTAACAACAGGGTGACCCGGCTAGCGGCCGGGCGAAATACCCGCAAGGCCCAGCCTTCCGGGGCGGGATGCATGCCGAGGATGGCGAAGGGGTCGTGATGACGGGCGCTGAGAAGACGTTCGAGAGACTGGGGCATAGTGGTCTTTTGTAATCAGATTTACCAAATAATGGCGCAAGAATAACGCTTGCCAAGCGTTGTTGGGTACCGTGCTGAACCGCTCAAAAACACTTAGAGCTTATTCAGGATATATCTATCGGTTATTATTTCACTCTTAGCTGATCATGAATGCCATTGAGGAGACAGGGCGTGCAAAAAGAATATCCAAGATTTGTCAGTCTGCTGACCAAAAACACCGTGGCGCTGATTCTTGCCGGCGGACGTGGTAGTCGCCTGATGCAACTGACTGACTGGCGCGCGAAGCCGGCAGTGCCGTTTGGCGGCAAGTTCCGCATCATCGATTTCCCGCTGTCCAACTGCATGAATTCGGGTATCCGCCGGATCGGCGTGGTGACCCAGTACAAGTCGCATTCGATGATCAAACACGTGCAGCGCGGCTGGGGTTTCCTGCGCGGCGAGTTCAACGAGTTCGTCGATCTGCTGCCGGCGCAACAACGGGTGGCGGAAGAGACCTGGTACAAGGGCACGGCGGATGCGGTGTATCAGAACCTCGACATCCTGCGCGTCTACAAGCCGGAATACGTGCTGCTGCTGGCCGGCGATCACGTCTACAAGATGGATTACGGCGAAATGATCGCCAACCACGTGCGCAACGAAGCCGACATGACGGTCGCCTGCATCGAAGTGCCGCTGAAAGAGGCGTCTGCATTCGGCGTCATGGCAACGAATGCGGAATCCCGCGTCACCTCGTTCGCCGAAAAACCGGAGCACCCGACGCCGATGCAGGACAAGCCGGATACCGCGCTGTGCTCGATGGGCATCTATGTCTTCAATGCCGCCTTCCTGTTCGAGCAACTGGTGCGCGATGCCGATGACACCAAATCCGAACACGACTTCGGTAAGAACATCATTCCGCATCTGATCAGCGCCGGTTATCGCGTCTATGCCCAGAGCTTCAACGATAGCTGCGTGCATGGCGAAGGCGAGCCGCCGTACTGGCGTGATGTCGGAACCGTTGATGCCTACTGGGAAGCCAATATCGATCTGGCCAATATCACGCCTGACCTCAACCTGTATGACAAGGATTGGCCGATCTGGACCTATCAGGAACAATTGCCGCCGGCCAAATTCGTTTTCGACGAAGAAAACCGGCGTGGCATGGCGGTCGATTCGATGGTCTCCGGCGGCTGCATCATCAGTGGCGCCACCGTGAAACATTCGGTGCTGTTCTCTAACGTTCGGGTCAAGGACGGCGCCTTCCTGGAAGAAGCTGTCGTGTTGCCGGACGTAACCATTGGCGCTGGTGCGATCCTGAAGCGAGTGGTGATCGACAAGGGCTGCATCATCCCGCCCGGCATGAGCATTGGTGTCAATCGGATCGAGGATGAAAAACTGTTCCACGTTACCAAGAATGGCGTCACCCTGGTGACCCCGGAAATGCTTGGACAGGCGTTCCACCAATTTCGGTGATCCTGATCCGATGACCCTACTGCGTTAAGCGTTTAGGGCAATCCCAAGGCGGCTAAAATGGCCGCCTTTTTGTTTGTTGGTGGCTCATCGTGCTTCATCTCGTTTTCTGTTGGCATTTTCACCAGCCCGACTATCGCGATGCGGAGGGGCGCTACCAGCTGCCGTGGACTTACCTGCACGCGGTGAAAGACTACGCAGATATGGCAGCGCATCTGGAAGCGATGCCGAATCTGCGTTGTGTGGTCAATTTCGTGCCCACCCTGACGGCGCAGTTGCTCGATTACAGCGACCAGTTCGCTACTGGCGAACTGCGTGATCCATTGCTCGCCAGTTTGATCGCCAGCGATTTGTATGCGCTGCCGGCAGCTGAAAAACGGCAACTGATCGAACAATGTTTCAAGGTCAATCACGCCACCATGCTGGAGCCGTTTCCCGCCTACAAACGGCTCTACATCATCTGGAAAACCGTCGAAGAGAGCGAGAATTCCGGCCTCGTCTATCTCTCCGAGCAATACCTGGCCGATCTGGTGACCTGGTATCACCTGGCCTGGACCGGCGAAACCGTGCGCCGCATGCGGCCGGATCTGCTGGATATGCTGCGCAAGGGCGAAGGCTTCAGTCTGCAGGATCGGCGCACGCTGTTCGATCTCTACGGTGAAGTCATCGCCAGTTTGCTGCCGCGCTATCGCGCGATGGCGGAGCGCGGCCAGATCGAACTCTCGGCAACGCCGCACAGCCACCCGATTTTGCCGCTGCTGCTCGATTTTCAGGTCGCGCGCGAAGCCCGGCCCGATCTCCAAATGCCGCAAGCGCTTGCCTATCCCGGCGGCGAAAAGCGCGCCCGAGCCCATATCGATGCGGCGCTGGAAACGCATCAGGCCCAGTTTGGCCAGCCGCCGGCCGGCTTCTGGCCGGCTGAAGGCGGCGTGTCCGATGCTGCCGTGCGTTTGCTGGCCAGTTCCGGCGTCAAATGGACCGCCAGCGGCGAAGCCGTATTGCGTTACAGCCTGGCGGCGGCGGGGGTCGAGCTGACGCGCAAAGCTGAATGGTGCTACACGCCCTACTACTTGCCCGGCGTCAAGACCGCACTGTTCTTCCGCGACGACCATCTCTCCGATCTGATCGGCTTCGAGTACAAAAGCTGGCACGGCAGCGATGCAGCGCGCCATTTTCTGCACGCGCTGGACGAAGTTCGGCGGCATGCAAACACGCCGAACCCGGTGGTCAGCATCATTCTGGATGGCGAAAACGCCTGGGAGTATTACCCGTTCAACGGCTTTTATTTCCTCTCCGAACTGTTCGCCGCGTTGTCTGATCACGCCACCTTGCGCACCACCACGTTCAGCGAATATCTCGAATTGCAACCGCAGTCGCCCGCCGTGCTGCCGCATCTGGTCGCGGGCAGCTGGGTCTATGGCGATTTCTGTACCTGGATGGGCGATGCCGCCAAGAATCGCGGCTGGGACTGGCTGGTCGCCGCCAAGCAGGCTTATGACGTTGCCGTTTCAACCTTGCCGAGCGAGTTGCAGCGCAAGGCCGAGGCGCTGCTGAAATCGTGCGAAAGCTCGGACTGGTTCTGGTGGTTCGGCGATTACAACCCGGCTGACGCCGTCGCCAGCTTCGACCGCGTCTACCGTCAGAAACTCAAGCTTCTTTACCAGGTTCTGCGTGTTTTCCCGCCGGATTATCTCGACAGTCCGCTCTGCCAGGGCGGCGGCGCTATGGAGGCGGGCGGCGTGATGCGGCGGGGAGTGTGATGCGGTGGGGCGTGTGACCGCATGACTTTGTTGCAGAAACTGTTTCCGCAACAAGCGTTGATCAGTTGGCGCGAAAAGACGATCAGCGCGTTGGCGGCCGGCTTGGCCATCTCGCTTAATGCATGGCTCAGCCATGCCTTGTTGCCTGGCGACTATCAGGTGTTTTTGGCCGCCTCGATGGGCGCTTCCACCATCCTGGTGTTCGCCATTCATCACAGCCCGTTGTCACAACCCTGGGCGGTCATCGGCGGCCATCTGGTCGGCGCCTTATCGGGACTGCTGGCAACCCTGCTGGTTGAAAATTTAATTCTTGCCTGCATGTTGGCCATGCTGCTGACCGTGTTGGTTCAAATGTCACTCCGCTGTTTGCATGCCCCGGGTGGCGGTACCGCGCTGCTGCCGATTCTGGGCGGCGCTGCGGTGCAGGCGGAAGGCTTCGGCTTCCTCGGCGTGGTTTTGCTGAATGCGATCGTGTTGGTGGCAGCCGCGCTGCTGGTCAACAACATGTTGGCTGGACGCCGCTATCCGCTGGCATTCGCACCGCAAATCCCGACGCCGGTGCAACCGGTTTTCCGCGAGGAAGACCTGCTTGCCGCATTGCGCTCGATGGAAGGTTTTATTGATGTTTCTCCGGACGATCTTGAACGAATTTACGAACATGCCCGCAACCACCTCCGCCAATACCCGAATGGCGAATCCATTGACTCATCCAAGCACTGATCAACCTACGAGACCTGTATGAGCCAGACTGTTTCCCTTCTTTTCGGCGTCCACGCCCACCAGCCGGTCGGCAACTTTCCGGAAGTCATGCAAGACGCGCATCAGCGTTGCTACAAACCATTTTTCGAAACGGTTCACCGTTACCCGGATTTTCGTTTTGCGCTGCACGCCTCCGGCTGGCTGCTCGAATGGCTGTTCACGCATCACCCGGAAGACATGGCGTTGCTGGTTGAAATGGCGGCGCGCGGCCAGGTCGAATTCTTCGGCGCCGGCGACATGGAGCCGGTGCTGGCGGTGATCCCCAACCGCGACCGCCTCAGCCAGCTGGCTGCCATGTCCGACCGCATCGAACAGATTTTCGGCCAGCGACCGCACGGCGCCTGGCTTACCGAACGCGTCTGGGAAGCCACCGTTGTCCCGGCGCTGGTCGATTCCGGCATCGAATACGTCATGGTCGATGACTACCACTTCCTCTGCGCCGGCGCTGAGCGGGAGAAACTGAACGGCTACCACACCACCGAGGAAGACGGCCGCCGGCTTGACCTGTTCCCGATTTCGGAAGCGTTGCGTTACCGCCTGCCGTTCACGCCGGCGCATGAAGCCGTCGCGTTCATCGAATCCCAGGCCGATGACACGACGCATGCCGCCGCAATCTACTTCGACGACATCGAGAAATTCGGCATCTGGCCGGAGACCTTCCACTGGGTTTACGAGCAGGGCTGGCTGACCCAGTTCATCGAAGGCGTGCTGAATTCATCGGTGATTAAAAGCCGGCATTTCCACGAATACCATGCCGCCTCGCCGACGCGCGGCGTGGTCTACCTGCCCACCGTGTCATATAGCGAAATGGGCGAATGGACGCTGCCGGCGGCGGCCGCCGAACGCTATGCCGAACTGGTGCGTGCGGCGCAGCACGAAGGTGTGCTGGAACGCGATCGCCCGTTCATTCGCGGCGGCATCTGGAAAAACTTCCTGACCCGTTACCCGGAAGCCAACTGGATGCACAAGCGCATGCTGGGCTTGTCGGCGCGGCTGGCCAGCCTGCCGGCGGATCAGATTCGGCAGGACCTGGTCGAACTGCTGCACGAAGCGCAGGCCAACGACGCCTACTGGCACGGCCTGTTCGGCGGCATCTACCTGCCGCATCTGCGGCGCGCGGTCTGGCGCGCGCTGATCAGCCTGGAACGCCGGCTGGACGGTTTGCAAACGCGGCCGGCGCAGTTCTCCGGCGATATCGACATGGACGGCATCGACGAGGTCTTCCTCTCCAGCCTGTCGTTGCAGGCGGTGCTGCGGCCGGACAAGGATGCATCGCTGATCGAACTGTCGAGCTATCCGCTGGCGCAGAACTTCGCCGATACGCTGAAGCGCTACAGCGAGCATTACCACGCCAAAGCTAAAACCGGAACCGCCAGCAGCAGCCATCAGGGCGAGGGTATTGCCCCAACGCATGACGTGGTGCGCTTCAAGCACGAAATCAAACCGGAAGACCTGATCCCGGATACGCGCAGTCGCGGCTGGTTCGCCGAAACCTGGACCGACTTTGACGCCAAGCGACCGGTGGAATACAGCAGCACCGTGGTCCAGGGCGGCGCGGTGTTGTGCATCGGTCAGGCCGGCGAGGGCAAGGAGGCCACCCGCGTTGCCAAGATCTACAGCGTGCAGGACAACCGGCTGACGGTGGCGCTGAAGGCGGTCGGCAACGGCCGTCTGTCAACCCGCCTGAATATTGCCCTGCCCTGCTGTGATGGCCCGGCCGGGCGCTATGTGGTGAACGGCGAAATTCCTGGTGGTTTCGGTCAGACCTTCACCTGGAACGAACTCAAGGCGGTGACGCTGGAAGATCTCTATCTGGGTGCCGCGATCAAGCTGGAAACCAACCGCCCGGCGCGGATTAAAGTGCAGCCGCATTTCACCGTGTCGCAATCCGAGGCCGGATTCGAAAAGATCATGCAGGCGGTGGAGTTGACGCTGACCTGGCAAGCCGAAGACGCCACCGAGGTGCAGGTGCGCGTCGATATCGCCGCCCTCCGGTAAACTCGCGCCCCTTTGTAAATCGCTTCAGGAGTTGAACATGAGCCACGACGACGAAATCATCACAAAAGGCAAGGTGGTGTTCATCACCTATTCCGTGTTGTCGGAAGAAGGCCAGATCATGGGCCAGCAGGACATGCCCACCGGCTACGTGCACGGCGCCAAAAGCGGCCTGTTCGTCGAAATCGAACAAGGCCTTGAAGGCCATCGCGTCGGCGAACGGGTGGAAGTGCAACTGACGCCGGATCTGGCGTTTGGCCACGCCGACCCGGGTTTGATCATCGAAGAAGCCTTCGAAAATGTGCCGCCGACCTACCGTCGCCTCGGCGCCGAAGCCGAATTCCAGAACGAAGCCGGCGAAACCGTGATGTTCCGCGTCGTCAAGATCGCCGACGGCATCGTCACCCTCGACGCCAACCCGCCGCTGGCCGGCAAGAACGCCATGTGTTCGGTTGATGTGGTTTCCGTGCGTCAGGCCACGGCGGAAGAAATGCGCACCGGCTTCCCGGCGGAACAGGGCGCGCCGAGTCTGCATTGATGCAGTGTTGTGGTTGA